>JAUIEG010000753.1 GCA_030428745.1 Alphaproteobacteria bacterium | reverse complement strand
TTCGCTGCCAAAAACGCCTAGATCTGCGTAGCCGAGATCATCGGCGACGATCAGCAAAATGTTGGGGCGTTTTTCATGCGCATCGCTGGAAGACGCTCGCGCAGCCGGCTGCGTCGCATTCGGCGTCGCAGTCGGCGCGGCATAGTCCTGGCCGCGATTTTGACAGCTTGCAGCCACCACTGCGAAGCCACAAATCATGGCGTTGCCAATTGTTTTCCAGCGCAGCACTCTTCCCTCCCGCCGCGGGCGCCGCCTTTTATTTGGCTTTTTTATCAGCGCATCGCAGATCGAATTTCACCGCCCCTTTTCCGGCCCCGCTTCATGGCGGCCGCCGGATGAGACTTTTTTCGTTTTCAGAGGGCGTCAGCGGAAAACCCGCGCCAGCAAGCATGCTCAGGGAGTGTTGAATGCGGCGTACAGCCGCTCCCGAACAGGCTCCCTTTGCATAGCCGCCGAAATGACGCAAAAATCCATTCGAGTTGAAACGGAGTAATGCGGCAATGCGAACACGGCTTCCACTAGGCCGCCCCTCTTATGAATATGAACTCATATTCATATAATGTTGTCAAGAAGGGGGACGTACGCCTATGGCTGAAACAGTAGAACGCTTGCCACAGCAAAACCGGAGCCGGGTGACGGCTGAGCGGTTCATTGCGGCGGCATTTAAATTGTTGGAAAAACAGACCTTTGCGGAACTTTCCGTAGGCGATTTCGCAAGCGCCGCGAAGCGTTCAGTGGGCTCGTTTTACCAGCGTTTCGGCAGCAAGGAAGAGTTTCTGAAAATTCTCATCTTGGATTTTCTCGAGACTGGGGTCGGTGACAACGCCACATCCTACTGGGAGGGAAAAACCGCCAAAGAGGTCTACTCGAAATTCCTTGAAAACTCCTATGACCGCATCCTGAGCCATCGAAATCTGTGGCATGCGGTGTTGGAAATGTCCGCCAGCCATCCGGCCTTCTGGGGCGAGTTCGGCAGCTATCGAGAACAACGACTGCAGGACCTGCTCGCCGCCATCGAAAACACTCGACAAAAGAAACTCTCACAAAGCGAACGCAAGCGGCTCGCGATTGCAGGCCAGGTGTTTAACAGCGTCATCAACAATCAAATCATCAACAGCCCGGGCCCTCTCGCGCTCGACGACGACCAGTTTTTTCCAACGATGGCCAAAATTGCACTGGATGTCGCCGATCTAAAAGATTAGCCGCGCTGTCGGCGCTTTCCTCCTCAATCAAGACGATCATAGACAAGGCGAAAGCCGATATGATTGGTTCCAAGGCCAGTCTCTTGCGCGTGGCGCGCGGAAGGCCGATAGCGAATGCAGTAATTCTCCGCACACAGATAGCTGCCGCCTTTGATGACGCGCACGGGAACGCCGGGGCTTCTCGGATCATAACTTCCAGCAACCGTCGGGCCTTGAGGGTCCGCCCCCTCGCCTTTCTCGTGGCTGGGCGCGTACCAATTGGCCGTCCACTCCCAGACATTGCCAAGCATGTCGTAAAGGCCAAAAGCGTTCGGTGCGAAACAGCCTGCGGGCGCAACCCCTGCAAACCCATCGCGTTTCGTGTTCTGGAGCGGAAAAATTCCCTGCCATGTATTGGCGTTATCAGGCGGTATTGAATTTGTCTCTGACATCGTCCCGCCGGCCTTGGCCGCATATTCCCACTCCGCTTCCGTGGGCAGGCGGCCGCCGGCCCATTGCGCGAAAGCCAGTGCGTCTTCAAACGCGACTTGCGTGACAGGTTCGGATAACGCCGCGCGCGGCTTTTCGGGGCCTTGCGGATAGCGCCAATGGGCCCCCGCCACATATTTCCACCAGTTAAACGCGCTCAACGACACATCCGGCGACGGCTGAAACACGG
>JAUIEG010000752.1 GCA_030428745.1 Alphaproteobacteria bacterium | reverse complement strand
CGTCGAGCTTAAAACCCGCCGCTATGGCGTGAAGCGGGGCGCAATCGGGCGGCGTCGCGATTTTCATGCCTTCGGCGAGGCTGTCGTCAACATCTTCCCGGGCGACAACACCGCCAGCGACTTCAAGATCGACGCCGATGCGCCGCGCGCGCAAATGCTTGCCCGGCACGGCGACAACAAGACGGCCCACATGTTCGCCCGCCATGCGTTCGGCGGCCTCGACGGCGCCGCGCACAGCCGTTTCAACCGCCTCCACGGCCGCGCTGCCGCGTACATGCGCCGGCGCGCCATAACAACCGACGCCGACGATTTCAGCGTGAAGGCCATGTCCTTCTTCTTCATTGATGCGAGCAATAAAGCAGGAAACTTTTGACGCGCCGATATCGAGCGCGGCGGCAAGCGTTTCATCCTTGCGGCGTTTTCTGGCTTTGGATTTTGGCGCCACTTTTTCCCTCACTCGCGGCGTTGCGTTCTTATTGGTTTATCTGTCCGAGCGGCATGTCCAGCTCGACAGCGCCTCTTTTTCTGTACACGAAATTGTCGGCGTTGCGCAGATCGACATATTCGAGCGGCTCGTCAAGCAAGCCGGTTTTCGCCTCGATACGCGAAAGGTAATGCATCGCGTCAGCCAGATCCTTTTCAGGAAACCGAACTTCGACCCCGTCTTTGGTTTTCAGATTCCAGCGCCGGTCGCTGACGCGGATCAGCGCGGAAACACGGCGCTGCACATCCGGCGCGCTTTGCAGCACTTGCAACATTTCCGATGCGGCGCCAGGGGCGCCAGCGCCCACAATCAGCGGCAAGTCGGAATATTCATAAGCGCTCACCTCACGAATGACCGCGCCCTGATTGTCAATGAGATGGAGATTGCCGGACAACTGCCAGACCGCAGCAGGCTCACGCTCGCGCACGGAAACATGCACGGTATTAGGCAACAATCGGGAAACCGCCGCCGTGCGCACCCAGCCAAGCTCCTCGACACGCGCGCGGGCGCGATCAGCATCGAAATGGACAATTGAGGATCCAACAACCGGGCCCACAGCGGATAAGAGATCGTCTTCTTCGGTCTTGGAAAACCCGCGCGCCGTAATACGCGTAATTTCGAACCCGGCGCTGACGGCGCCAGCGCCGGCGACGCGGTTCAGTTTTTCGCCAAGCAGCCCGATATAGCCGCCCGCCCAGAGAAAGCCGAGCGCCACAACGGCGACCAAAAGCGAACCCGCCACCGCCGCGCGGGACATATTCGTCCAGACCGCCGCCAGACGATCAAAAAAACCGCTTGGTTTTTTGCGCGATTTGCGGCGCGATTTTGCTGGCGTTTTCTTTTTTACCTTTGGCATGATGCGTCCTCCACCATCCAGGCGCAAAGCTCCGGAAACGAGACGCCGAGATAGGCCGCCTGCTCCGGCGCCAGCGACGTGGCGGTAAGCCCCGGCTGGGTGTTCACTTCGAGACAATAGATCTGTTCGCCTTCGGCGTCAGGGTCATAACGGAAATCAGCGCGCGATACGCCCCGGCAACCGAGCGCGTTATGGGCGCGCAGCGCGAGATCAAGGCAACGTTCGGTGATCGCGTCCGGCACATCGGCCGGCAGCACATGTTTCGACCCGCCCGCAGCATATTTCGCTTCGTAATCGTAAAACTGGAGCGCCGTCGTGATTTCCGTGACGCAGAGGGCGCGGTCACCCATCACGGCGACAGTCAGCTCCCGGCCCGGAATGAATTTTTCAACCAGCACCTCTTCGCCCAGCGACCATTCCTTGGAGGTCAGCTCCGCTGGCGGGCGGTTGTCGCCCTTGCGCACAATATAGACGCCAACTGAAGATCCTTGAGCATTGGGCTTTACGACGTATGGCGCTTCCA
>JAUIEG010000751.1 GCA_030428745.1 Alphaproteobacteria bacterium | reverse complement strand
TGATCAATATGCAGCAACATGAGAGGGTCCAGTTAAGAATCGTTTGCATCTACAGTGGAGTGGACTATACATGCCCGCAAGACCTTGGGAGGCGCAACATGACGCGACGCTTGAAACTTATGACCGGCCTATCAACCCTCGCGGCGGCGAGCGCCTTAGCGCTGACCGGCTGCGGCGGTGAAGGCGAGGGCGCCGAAGGCGAAGCTGATCTTTCCAGCCCAATCGCCGGTGAAAACGAAGGCGAAGGCCTGGGCGCTGAAGGCGAGGGAGAAGGTGGAGAAGGCGAGAGCGCAGCGGCGAGCGGCGATCCAGCAACAGACGATGTCGCCTACTTGAAACTTCTCGGGCTTGTCCGCGGGCACCTCATCGCTTTTTACGAACTTTATCAAAGCGGCTCAAAAGACATGGCGAGGATGCACGTCAAACACCCTGAGAGCGAGCTTTACTCAGATATCGCACCAGCATTCGACGCGCGCGGAAAATCCGGTTTTGCTGACGAGCTAACGGCGCTGGCCACTGCAGCGACGGCCGGCGGCGATGTGGAAGCCGAATACAGCGCCGCTGTTGAGGCCCTTGATGCTCATGCGCCAGCCGCTAAACCGGCTGTTGTTTTGCTTTCCGTGTCGGAAATCATCCGCGTTGCCGGAGATGAATTTGACATTGGCGTTGAAGAGGACGGGGCGATCAGCAACGCCCATGAATATCAGGACGCTTACGGATTTCTCGTCGCATCGCGCGACATGATCGCCGGGATCGACACCAATGACGTCAATGCATCCGACGCCATCAATCTCGCGCATGAGCAGATCGAATTAGCACTGGCTTCTTTCGACGGCCTGACCGCCGAAACCAGCGAAGGCCGTCCGTCAACGCTCTATGGAGCCGCAGCCCGGATCGAGCTTGCGGCGCGCGGCCTTATGTAAAGATCAGGACCGTCGCTTGATGGACAGCGCAGGACAAATGTTCTATATTTGTTCTCATGCTGTCGAGGCCGGAAAAAGTAGGGATTTCTGACGCAGACGCCGCTGCGGCCCTAGCCGCGGATCGGACGCTTTCCTGCCTTTTCATCGACTTCAACGCCTATTTCGCCGGCGTTGAGCAACACGACCATCCACCCCTTAGAGGCAAGCCGGTTATTGTGACGCCGCTCGCCTCGGAGCATACGAGCGCCATCGCCGCGAGTTACGAGGCGCGCCCCTTCGGGATCAAACGCGGGACCAAGGTCGCCGATGCCCGCAAGCTGTGTCCCGGGATCGCGGTCATGCCCGCCCGCCATGACCGCTATGTGGCTGTTCACAAACTGCTCATGAAAGAGATCGAGCGCCATATTCCGCTCGAAAAAATATATTCCATCGACGAGGCGGCGTTTCAGCTGTCACGGTCGGAGCAAGACCCTGCGCGTGCGATCGAAACCGCTCGCCGCATCAAAGAGGGCATCGCCCGCAATGTCGGGCCGGCCTTACGCTCTTCGATCGGCATTGCGCCAACGCGGCTCCTCGCCAAAATCGCTGCAGAACGGGTCAAGCCTGACGGTCAGACGGTTTTGCGTATAGAGGATCTTCCCCATGCGCTGGAAGATATTCCGCTAACGGATATTCCCGGCATCGGCGCCGGCGTCGCTGCGCGGCTTGCCAGGGCGGGTGTCACTAACTTCATGGCTCTGTGGCGATTGCAGCCGAAACAGGCGCGGGCAATCTGGGGCTCAGTGATGGGCGAGCGTTTCTGGCGCGGACTGCATGGGTTTGAGACCGTGGAGGAGCCCACGAAGAAATCCATGATCGGGCATAGCCGTGTTTTGAGCCGCGAACATGAAACGCCGGAAAAAGCACGCATTGTCGCACGAGCGCTGCTCCTCAAAGCCGC
>JAUIEG010000750.1 GCA_030428745.1 Alphaproteobacteria bacterium | reverse complement strand
CAGGCCCTGGGCGCATCAAGAGGGCGGCGACCAGAACTTGCTAGCGCTGATCCGGTTTAGCAGCTTTTTGAAGTTGAGCGCCGGCTTCATGCTTTTCATGATAGTGGCGCATGCCGACATCCTCATTGCATACAGAGTTTTGACCCCAGAACAGCTATCAACATACTCCGCATCAGCTGTTCTTCCGAAAGGGATGCTCGTCCTTACGCTGCCGCTGATCCAGCTTCTCTTTCCGCTTATTGTGGGCGAGCGCGCAAGCGCCCGGCCGGCGCGTATGCTGATCGTGCGCGGCGCCTTTCTCACATTGGTGGTCTCCGCAGCCGGCGCGCTGATGATTGATCTATTGTCCGGACCTTTATGCACAAGCTCCTACGGCATTGCCTCCTGCGACGCAGGCCTGATGCGGTTCGGCCTTCTCGCCATCGTTGCTATGTGCCTTTTGCGACTGGCAATCTCCGTCGACTATGCATCCCATCTCGATTATGTGCCGCTGGCGCTATCGATCGCCCTTGCCGGAGCTGTGTTTTTGCTTGGCTCCGGCGACGAATGGACGACGCAAACACTCTCGCAAGCATATCTCTATTTCAGCCTGGCGACCCTGTTTGGCTATGCGGTATTATCGGTAGCGGCGCGGGTGTGGTGGCGGCGGGAATTACGCAAAAGGGCGGCGGCGTTGTCTGCATCAGTTTGAAAGAGTGTTAGCGCAGAAGCTTTCCTTTTCGGCGCAACACCTTGAAAGGCGACCAGACGAGGCATGTCGCCACTGCGTTCATCGCATCAGACTTAGCTGCAAGACGGCGATCTTCCGTGAAAGCCGCGCAGCCGGCGTACCCATCGCGAATAGCGCGCAGATAAGCGCCGCCGCCGCCCGACAGAAACGCCTTTGCGCCCAACGCCAGATCAGCCGCCAACCGCATGGGCGCCGTCAGCCAGTAAAGGGGCGAGGCCAGATTTTTGTAATAAAGCCAGATGCGGTTGCGATGCCCATGATAGACGGTGAAGCCGCTTCTCCGCCCGGTGACGCCCGAACCCTCATGGCGCACGACGGCGTTGCGGAGTTGCATGGCCCGCCCGCCGGCAAGCCGCAAGCGAAAGCCGAGATCTACATCCTCGCCATAGCAGAAGAAGCGTTCGTCAAAGCCGCCAAGATCCAGAAAGCGTGACCGTCGATAGAGCGCCGCGGCGGCGCAGGGGGCAAAACACTCACCGTCATCAGGCGCGAAGCTGGCGGGCCAGCCATAAAAACCCCGATAGTAGACGCCCCAAGCGGAACATGCGTCGCCAGCCCCGTCGAGCATATCCGGCGCGTCGTCATTGAGCTGCAATGAGCCGAATGCGTCGACGCCCGGATAGGCATGAACCGCCGCCATCAACGCTTCAATCCAGTCCGGCGCCGCATAAGCGTCAGGATTTAGAAAGGCCAGCCATTCCCCTCTCGCGGATTGAGCCGCAAGGTTGTTCGCCGCGGCGAAACCGAGATTGGCGCCAGCGTCGATCAGTTGAAAATCGGCGCCTGCGTTCCCTGCATCCGCAAGGGAGTCATCCGTTGACGCATTATCGACAATGATGATTTCGAACTCACGGAATGTCTGCGCAAGAAGATGTTCCAGGCAGCGCTTCAAACGCGGTCCCGAATTGTAATTGACGATGATGACCGAAACGATCGGCGCAGACGAAGTCATATGGTTGTGTACGCTGCGCGCGGGCAGCCTCGCAAGTCCGGCTTACTTGTCGCGCAGCGCTTTTTCGCTCATTTGCGACATGGGCTTGATGATATAGGCGAGGACTGTGCGCTTACCATTGAGGACCGATACTTCCGCCGCCATCCCGGAGAGGATTTTAAGATCGCCGGCGCGTTTACTGG
>JAUIEG010000749.1 GCA_030428745.1 Alphaproteobacteria bacterium | reverse complement strand
ACGCTTGCCTTCTTACGCCGGCATTTTCGTGCCGGTGGATCGGTTGGGGGTATCTGCACTGGCACGGTCGCATTGGCACAGGCAGGTCTACTTACGGGGCGCGCATTCACCCTGCATTGGGAATGCCATCCCGGCTTTGCGGAACTGTTCCCCCGGCTGGAGCCGACCAAACGGCGTTTTGAGATTGACGGACGCTTCATGACTTGCGGCGGCGGCGCAGCTGCCGCCGACATGGCCATCTCGATTATTCGGCAGGACCACGGCGAAGACTTCGCGATGGTCGTGGCGGACATGTGCCTTTTGCGCGATGACGCGGGAGTAAATCTCAATCAGCGGACATCGATTGGAACCGTGTTGCATACGCGGAACCCAGGATTGATTGAAATCGTCAAGCTCATGTCGGACAACATAGAATCGCCTCTTACAGTGGAGCAATTGTCCGAGGCTGCCGGTTATACGGCGCGACACATACAGCGGCAGTTTCAACGATGCATCGGCCAAACGCCCATGGGCTACTACTTGGGCCTCCGACTAGACTACGCGCGAAGCCTGATTGCTGAGACGGATTTGACGCTCTTTGAGATTTCTGCTGCGTCGGGTTTCAATTCAAAAGCCCACTTCGCGAAGGCGTTTGGCTGCCGTTTTGGTGTCGCTCCGAGCAAAGTGAGTCATCATCGCCGTAGGAGTTACAGTTCGTAGGGCCTGTAGTCGTAATAGTTATTGTTCTTTTTTTCGTCGGAGTTCTAATGCGCCCCATTGCGGGCTCGATTGTAGTCTTCATGCAGCCGCCCCTTCCGAGTTTCTCCTCACCTGTCGCAATGCGCGCAAGGCGGTCGTGCGAGATAACAGCATCAAATGCAGTTCTGTTCGCGCTCCGTGAGTTCGAGCGCCACAAGATTTCATGCACGCAGCGAATGGCCAAAATACGTACTGTTAGTGCAGCATTTCAGCGCTGCGTCGAGTGACCGCAATGGGCCGGCCTTGCCTCTCCGGGAGCCCCAGATCTTGCCGATGCCGCGGCGCATCCGAGGTCGGCAGGGAGCCCTTTTTACCAAATGCCGCATTGTGTGCCAAGGTCTGAAGACAGCTGAAAAGCGGTCATACAACGATGGTTTTTGCGGCCGTCCCGTGATGGGTGGTAGCGATTAAGGAAAGATATCAGTGGCTTGCGTGTGATTGCGTGCAGCGTATGTTCATGTTTTGATCGCGCAATATCGCAGTCGGTCGAATGGGTTTCATTTCTAGGGTCAGGACGCATTGATTTCCGTTGCGCGGCGTTATTCACCACTGTTCAAAACGGAGTGGTTCCGCGCAACTGCTATCGTCAGCGACGCGTTACGTTATCGATCTCTGCAAATAGTGGTTTCCCGCTGGGCAAGCATTGCCTGATCGGGTCCGGCCCGGCTGCTGCGCAACCGGGCCAGTCGCGTCATGCGGCGCGTGCGGTGCGGGCCGGAAAGTCGATGTCGGTTCCGGCGACGTGATTGATATAGTTGGTGAAGATGTTCGCCACGACGTTAGCGACGGTCTCGACGATATCCGCCTCGGTCAACCCCGCCGCCTTTGCGGCGGCAAGATCCGCATCCGCAACCATGCCCTTCGCCGATACGACCGAGGTCGCGAGCGCGAGGATGGCGCCGGTGCGCGGATCGTCGGACCGGCCTTCGAGGTGGGCGTCAATCGCGGCTGGGGTAACTTTCAGCCCGGCAGAGATCGCGGCATGGGCCGAGGCGCAGTAGTTCGTCCTGAACAACGCTTTCAGGCGGCTATAAGCGCCTGACGTGGTCGATCCGGGCGGGTCATGGCGTTCAGAATGGTTGCGATGACGAGCACAAGCCAAGCCCTGAGATGGGCGAGGATCTTGC
>JAUIEG010000748.1 GCA_030428745.1 Alphaproteobacteria bacterium | reverse complement strand
GACCGCGGCGATCGCGTTGCGGCGAAAAGGCTTCGCCGTGGACATTATTGAGAAAGACCCTGACTGGTCGGTCTATGGCGTGGGAATCATACAGCAAGCAAACGTGGTGCGCGCTGTCGCCGGGCTCGGCATTCTCGACGATTATCTTGATGCGGGCGTCGGTTTCGATGCGGTCGAAATCTACAAACCCGATGGCGAGCGTGTCGCGCGCTTTCCAACGCCGAAACTCGCGGAAGGCTATCCGTCCAATTTAGGCATAGGCCGCCCGCAGCTTCATAAGGTGCTGGGCGATAATGCGCGTAAAGCCGGCGCCAAAATCCGGCTCGGCGTTATTGTCGAAACCATGATCCAGGATGACGATGGCGTCGATGTTGAATTTTCCGACGGGTCCCGGGGCCGCTATGACGCGGTCGTCGGCGCCGATGGTTTGTATTCACAGACACGGCGAACGGAGTTCCCCGAAGCGAAAGCGCCGGAATTCACCGGGCAGGCTGTGTGGCGATATAACTTTCCGCGTGCGGAGGGACTTGACTGTCTTCAGGCTTATGAAGGGCCCATGGGCGTGGGGCTTGTGCCGCTTTCCAAAGACCTGATGTATATGTATGTGACGACGCCGGAGTCCGGCAATCCTCGCTATGAGCGTGAAGGGCTGGCGGAGAAAATGCGCGGGAAACTTGATAAGGCGGCGCCGCAGATCCGTGAGCTTGCCGACCAGATCGCCGATGATGAAGGGGTCGTTTACAAACCTCTTGAATGGCATTTCGTCGAAGGTCCCTGGCATAAGGGACGCATCGTTCTCATCGGCGATGCGGTTCACGGCACGACCCCGCATCTCGGGCAGGGCGCAGGCATGGCCATCGAGGATTCCGTGGTGCTTGCGGAAGAGCTCGCGTCGCACCCTGATGATGCCGAAGCGGCGTTTGCGGCCTATCGCGAGAGGCGGTACGAGCGCTGCAAGGAGATCGTCGACATGTCGGTGTCGATCTGCATGGGCCAGCTCGGCAAGGGACCGCTGGTGAACAACGCGGTCGCCACACAACGCATGTTCGAACTGACGGCGGAGCCGATTTAGGACGGCGCTCGCTCTGAAGGCAAAGGATCAAACTATGAACGGTGTCACTGACATTCGATATGTTGGGTATGCAGTGCGGAACCTCGACGACGAACGCCGCTTTTATCGCGATGTCTGGAAACTGAATGAGGTCGCGGAAGAAGACGGCCTTGTCTATTTCGCGGCGGCCGGCGCGCTGGAGCATCATGTGGTGCGTCTGCGCGCAAATGACGATGACCGCATCGACGTCATCGCCTTCGCCGCGCAAAGCCGCGAGGACGTCGACGCGCTCGCCGAGAAAGTTGAGGGCGCAGGCTGTAAAATCGTGTCATCGCCGTCCAAACTGGACAGCCCCGGCGGCGGTTATGGTTTCCGTTTTTTCTCGCCGGATGGGCTGCCCTTTGAAATTTCTTCGGATGTGGAGCGGCGAGAGGTTCAGCCGCTCAATCGCTGGGACGCCGTGCCGGAGAAAATCAGCCATGTTGTGCTGCATTCGCCAAAGCATCATGACCTTGTGAAATTTTTCACCGATGTGTTGGGCTTCCGCGTTTCCGACTGGCTCGGCGATTTCATGTGCTTCCTGCGCTGCAATGAATGGCATCACCGCGTGGCGGTCCTGCCGGGGCCGCCCTGTCTCAATCACGTCGCCTATGACATGCCGACTGTTGACGACATGATGCGCGGGATCAGCAGGGTGAAGGCCGGCGGTCACGATATTCGCTGGGGGCCTGGGCGACACACGGCCGGCAACAACACCTTCAGCTATTTCGTCACGCCGAACGGTTTCACCGTGGAATACACCTCGGAGCTTGAGAAGGTCGATG
>JAUIEG010000055.1 GCA_030428745.1 Alphaproteobacteria bacterium | reverse complement strand
AGACGGTTTGCATCTTAACGCTCCCGGTTACGCAGCTCTGGCCAAGGCCATGGGCCTTTGCGTTCTTTCCGGCTGCGAAGCGCTTCCTCAATAAAAAAGCCCCGGAAACCCGGGGCTTTTTAAGGAGGCTAGCCAGTCCTACCAGCCGCAGGAGCGGCCTTCATTTTGTTCCTGGAGCCAGTCGAGAAGCGGCTGGAAGTAAGCGACCATAGCCGAGCCGTCCATTTCGCGGCTACCCGTGAAGGCGGCCAAAGCTTCCGGCCAGGGCTCCGACGCGCCCATTTCCAGCATGGCGTTGAAACGCGCGCCGACAGCCTTTGATCCGTAAACGGAGCAACGGTGCAGCGGGCCTTCCCAGCCGGCGATGTCGCAGGCGGCTTTGTGGAATTGGAATTGCAGGACGCGGGCAAGGAAGTAGCGCTCGTAAGAGACGTTGCCGGGAATATGGTATTTCCCGCCCGGATCGAAATAATTTGCGCCGCGATCCGCGGGCGGGCGAATGCCCTGATATTCCTCGCGCAGGTTCCACCAGCCTTCATTGTAGGTTTCAGGCGTTAACTCGCCGGAGAAAACCTGCCAGCGCCATTTGTCCATGAGCAGGCCGAAGGGCAGGAAGGCGACGCCTTCCATGGCTTCGTTCATGAGAAGGCCCAGATCTTTTGATGCATCCGGAACCTCGTCGATCAGGCCGATTTCTTTCAGGTATTCCGGCGTGATCGACAGCGAGATCATGTCGCCGATGGCTTCATGGAAACCGCCATTGGCGCCGGTTTGGAACAACACTGATTTGTCCTGATAAGCGCGCTGGTAATAATTGTGGCCGAGTTCGTGATGCACCGTGCGGAAATCATCGGCGTTGACCGACGTGCACATTTTAATGCGAATGTCGTCGGCCCAGTCGAGATCCCAGGCGGACGCATGACAGGCGACTTCGCGATCCGCCGGCTTGGTAATCATGGAGCGCTCCCAGAATGTTTCTGGCAGCGGCTCAAAGCCGAGCGAGGAGAAAAAGCCTTCGCCGGTTTTGACGATCTTTTCGGCGTCATAGCCTTTCGCGACAAGCTGATCCGTCAGGTCATAGGCTGGCGAGGCGCCTTCAGGTGCGGCGAGATCGTTGAGTCCGCCCCATGTCTGCGCCCACATATTG
Organism: Alphaproteobacteria bacterium; assembly: GCA_030428745.1. Lineage (GTDB taxonomy): Bacteria > Pseudomonadota > Alphaproteobacteria > Caulobacterales > Parvularculaceae > Hyphococcus. The sequence continues at coordinate 9,119 of JAUIEG010000055.1, read as the reverse complement.
CCGAGCAGGTCGGCGCGGATCGGCTGATCCAGCGGGACCACGTCATCGCCATATTGCTCGTTCAGTTCAGCGCGGACATAACAATGAAGCTCGTCATATAGCGGCTTCACCTGGCCCCAGAGGCGGTCCATTTCCGCCGCAAAGGCGTTGGGGTCCATGTCATAGCGCGAGCGCCACATGGCGCCGGCGTCGGCATAGCCAAGTTCGCGCGCGCCTTCATTGGCGAGCTTCACCATCTTGGCGTAGTCAGACTTGATGGTGTTGCCGTCGGCGTCGGCGGTCACCGGCACTTCGCGCCACTTGGTCCAGATTTCCTGAAGTTTCGCCGGGTCGCGGATTTCGCCCATCATCACTTCAAGGTCGGAGCGCGGCACGGTCTTGCCGTCAAGCTCGATCTTCCCGGTTTCGTAAGCGGCGCCCATGCGGGTGTTGATTTCGGCGAGCTCTGCGGCGGCGCCCGGACGCGACGGCGCTGGCAGATTAACGCCAAGCTTGATCGCTTCGAGTTTGCGGCGCATTTCCGTCGGCAGGTCGAGATCGTTGAAGCGCTTTGCTTCATTGGCGAACTCGACGCCTTTTTCGGTCGCTTCGGTGTCGGCCTTGGTGACCAGCCAGTTGGTGTCGTAGTTGATATAGGTCGCCTGAACCCAGGCGACGCGGCTGTAATACTCACCGAACTCGCGGGTCCATTTCTCCACTTCAGCGATGAAGTCCGCCGCATCCGCTTCAGTTGGCCCGGCGTCCTCAATGACGCTTTCCGGCGCGGTTGCGGCCGAGTTCGTCGCCGTGGTTTCGGTGTCCGCTGCATCCCGGCTGCAGGCGGCCGTCAGCGCAAGAATGGAAACGGCGGCGAGCGCGCCGAAAGGGCGCGCGAGGTGTCTTTTTGTCATGGAATCTCCCTGAGACAGCTTGGTTGCCCACATGATAGCGGGAGGGCGGGAGGGAAGCAAAACGCCTTGTCGCAAAGTGCTGTAAAGTGGCGATTAAACTTTTGCCGCAATCCGGATCGCGGCCTTGCAGCCGAGGCGGATCGCCGCTGAGAGAAGGCTATAGCCCGGGGCTTCGCGCGCGCCTTCTTCTTCGGCCGTGTGCTTGTGGCCAAGCTCGTCCTCACGGAACTGGCGCACGGTTTCACGCAATTCCGGTTCGCCGTCGCCCAGCTCGTCGATCTGTTCGGCGTAATGCTTTTCAATGACGTCTTCGACCGCTTCGGTGCAGGCCATGGCGGCCTTTTCACCCATCAGCGCCGTCGCCGCGCCAAGGCCGAAACCGGCGGCGTTCCAGAACGGCGCCAGCAGGGTGGGGCGCACTTTGCGTTCCGCCAGCAGCCGGTCAAAGGTCGACAGGTGGTGGTGCTCGCCTTCTTCCATCTCTTTCAAAAGCGCTGCCGTGCGCGCCTTATGGGGCAGGCGGTCGAAAACGGCGCGCTGGCCGCGATAGATGGCGACGGCGCCATATTCGCCAGCGTGATCGACGCGCAGCATGTCGCCAATGCGCCCGCTTTGCGGACCGGGTTTTTGAGGGGCGCTCATGCGGAGGCCGTCCGGCGCACCATGCGCGCAGTACGGGCTTCGGCGAGCGCCGCAAACAATGTGAGCGCAAAAAGTCCGGCTGAGGCGAGCAGATTGTAACCGGCCATGGAAACGCCGAGAAACCGCCACTGCACGTCTTCGCAGGAGGGAGCGTCGGTCTTTTCCGTCAGCGAGGCGCCAAGATTGTTGATGTCGATATCGCTAAGGCCGCCGCCGCCGGAACAAATGGCGGGCCCTGGCCAATACCCGTATTCAACGCCGGTGTGATAAAAGGCGAGGCCTGAGCTGACCGCGTAAACAAGCGCGGCGGCGCCGACCGCAGCGGCGGCGCCGACTTTCGATTTAAAGAGCCTTGAGGCGATAAGGCCTGCAGCGGCGACGCCCAGCGCTGTCCAATGCGCCTCGCGCTGGTCCAGGCAGAGAATGCAGGGAACAAGTCCGCCGACTCTTTCGAACAGATGCGCGCCGGCGAGCATGGCGGCGCTCGCGGCAACGGAAAGGCCGAGGGCGCGCTCCGTCAAAGAGAGGTTTTTCATAAAACCGATCATGTCAGACATATTAACCGCTCAAGGGCCGCAACGCCTCTGGCGGATCGTCACATCTGGGTAAGGCGGAAAAATGTCAGCCGCGGGAAAGCAGCCAGGCTTTTACAAGGCTCAGGGTTTCGGCGCCCACAAAAAGCAGCAGAAAGACCCAGATAAAGCCGATCAACAAGCCGCCAATGACGAGAAGCCCGTCCCGCTCAATCAGGCCGAGCGCGATAATGGCGACGCCGATGCCGGGAATGGTGTTGGTCAGGGGGAAAGGCGTCAGGATCGAGGCGATGGGGATCAGCATGAGCGCGCCGATAATGCGCAGGGCGAGGTGGCTCGTCACCGGCCTGAAACGCGGGGAGGCGATGCGCTCGACCCAGCCCACATATTTTTCCGCGCGGCCCAGAACATTTGCAAAAGCGGGAATGGCGAAGCGCCGGTCATTGAGTTTTTTCGGCAGCCAGGGGTGGCGCCCGCCCAGCGCCATTTGCCCCGCGAGAAACAGCATGGGCAGGGCGACGATCTGCGGCAGGACGTAGATGAACGGCAAACAACACGGCAGGGCGAGAAGAAGCAGGAGGAACCCGAAGGCTCGCTCGTCGAGCCGGTCAACGACATCGCCGAGTCTGGCGGTGGGGTCTTCTCCCGCGGCGGGGTTTTCCGGCGCCGCGTCTTTAAGGCCGTCAAGAATATCATGAAGCACACGGGTCGCCCCGCGCATGGGTTTGGCGTCGTCGGCAGGTGTGGTCATGAACGGCAAAGTCCCTTCCTGCGCTGTCATCTAGGCGATTTTGGCTACGCGACATAGCCCGGTTCAACAAATCTTTCCGGGCCCATTGACCGCGCCTTCGCGCTACCTAATATGCCGCCCTCACGTCGCCCGTGACATGCGCCCCTCTGGCGGAACTGGTAGACGCGCTGGATTCAAAATCCAGTTCCTTCGGGAGTGCCGGTTCGATTCCGGCGGGGGGCACCATGCTTACTATCTCGCGGCGAACGTTTCGCCTGCGCCTTACGCCTTCTTCACAAATTCCGATTTCAGCTTCATCGCGCCGATGCCGTCGATGCGGCAGTCGATGTCATGATCGCCGCCCACAAGACGGATGTTCTTCACTTTCGTGCCGACCTTCACGACATGCGAAGAGCCTTTGACCTTGAGATCCTTGATGACCGTAATCGTGTCGCCGTCGGCGAGGAGCGTTCCATTGGCGTCGACAACGCCGCTCTCCTTCTTCTCCGCATCTTCCGCCGACGGGCTCCATTCATGGGCGCATTCGGGACAGACCAGCATGGCGGCGTCTTCATAGGTCAGCGTTGATCCGCATTGCGGACAGGGCGGCAAATCGCTCATGTTCTCGGTCCTTTAGGGATGAAAAAACCCCGCCGGAGCGGGGTTTTTTGCGAATATGGTGGTTGCGCCTAGCAGCGGCCTTTGCGGCGATCCTTTTTGGAGCATCTGTCGCCGGCGTTGTTGTCGATTGTGTTGTTGGTGATCTTTGGCTCGAGACCTTCACGCAGATAGATGGAAAGGCCGCCATTGCCGACAATCTCGTTGTCTTCAATGAACCCATTGACCCCGAACGGAATGCTGACGCCGTCGCGGCTGTTTTTGGCGATCTCGTTGTAACGCACAAGAGATAGCTTGGCGTATTTGTCGAGAATGACGCCAGAACCCTTATTGTTGCGGATCTTGTTGCCGATAAGGCTTGTCGATCCGTAGCCCGAAGATTTCACGCCCGAGTCGAGATTGTCGAAAATCTCGTTGCCGGCGATGACGACGTCAGCGCGGGTGCCGTTAGCGATGTCGACGCCGACTTTGTTCTGCAGGATTTTGTTGTCGATGATGAAGCTCTGCGACAGGGAATGTTGCTGGGCGACGAAGACACCTTCGGAGCCTGCGGAAATGCGGTTTTTCTCCAGCATCACCGTGCCGCCATTGATTTTCACCGCCGGGCGCACGCCGGAGCCGAGAACGTCGCTCTCCTTCAGGGTGAAGACGCCCTGATGCACGTCGATGCAGGCATCGGCGCCGGAATTGATCTTCGCGGCGAAATGCACATTGGCGACAACCGCATGGGCGGTGCCGTCCTTGGGTGAGAATTTGAGGCAGGGCGCATTCATGGGCGCAGAGATTTCAACGCCGGAGCCTGGGCCGCGGTCGCCCTGGATGAACACCGATTTATCCAGCGAGATGGATTCGTTGTAGACGCCGTGCATCACATAAACGACGCCGCCTTCAGCGACATCGTTCAGTGCGCCGGAAATCGTTTTGTATGGGCCCGGTCCGTTGGCGTCGACGATGATCTGCATCGGGCCTTTTTTGTTCGAGCTGCCGCCCGTAGAGCCTGACGAGCTGGATGAACCGCCCGGCTCCCGGATCGGGAAGCCGCCGAGCGACTGCGCCGCGGCGCTTGTTGCAACGAGGCTCGCCGCCAGAAGGCCGGCCGCCATTGGGGCGAATTGGGATTTCATCATGCGTTTCATCTCAAGTCCCCTACTGAATATCACGCGTGGATTCGAAGCTTAAACGGCGCAGCGCGTCATTGGCCGGCCGGTAGCCGAGCGCCGAGGCGCGCGCCAGGTGGAAGGCCGACTGACGTTCATCCGGCGACACTTCGTTAAGGCCGGTTGTGCCGTCGCGGAAGACGACGCCAAGCGCGTAGTGGGCGATGGCGAGGTTCTGGTTTGCAGCGTCAGAAAGCCATTTCACAGCCTGCTGACCATCCTGTTCGACGCCGATGCCGCGCACGAACATGATGCCATAGACATATTGCGACATCGGGTGCTTGGCTTTGGCGGCGTCAGCGAAAAGATCGACCGTCTGGCGCGGCGTCAGGACGCCCGTGACGACGGCGTCTTTCTCTTCCGGAGTCATATTATAATCGCGCGCGACCTGCGAGTACTGGAAGCGGCGGATGGCGTCGCGAGTCGAGGGCCCAAGCTTGTTGTCGACTGTGCCGGCGCGGAAGCCCAGAGCGTTGAGCGCCCGTTGGATCAACTCCACGTCGATGTCGGAGACGGCTTCGAGCGCGTCGGCCATGCGGATTTCTTCAAGCTCACGCTTCAAACGCTCAAGCTCTTCCTGCTGGCGCGTCTTGCCGGTGTGCTCGGGCGGCAGCGGCGGCTGCCAGTCTTCGACGGATTCTTTCGCAAGCTTGATTTCGTTCGACGTCATCAAGGGCTCGAGAAACTCATAAGCCGCGCTCGCCTCTCCGACGCCGCGCTCCTTGGCGAGCGCATACATCTGAAGGGCTTTCGTATTGCTTTTCTCAACGCCCGCGCCTTTTTGATACATCTCGCCGAGGCGATAAATCTGATAGGGGCTGCCGGCTTCGAAAGTCTGCGCCACCAGCTTTTCCGCTTTCGACACATCCGATGTGCTCATGCGGAAGCGAATTTCAGTAAGGCGCGCTTCGGCGAGGATCTGCGCATTCACTTCATCAGCGGTGGGAAGTTGGTATGCGGAGAAATCGTGATAGGCCGCGAGTGAGTACCACAACAGCGCCTGAACATTGTCGACCGGAATTTCTTCCAGCGGCGCGGCGGCGTTGCGGGCGGCTTCAAGCGGTTTGCCTGAATAAACATCGCCGAGAATTTTTTTCGAGCGAATGTCGCCGGCGATCGCATAGCTCCGCCAAGTGTCAATCGCCTGTGAATATTGTCCGTTTTTGTAAGCCTCAAGTCCGGCTTCATAAGTGGCGTAGGCCGGCGAAGCCGCCGCCAAGGCAAGGACGGACGCCGCCGCCATGCCGCCGACTAACCGGCGCGCTTTTCCAAACAGCATTTTTGGATCTCTTTTCATATCCCCGCTTCCCCTGACATACTCCCCCGGCCCATCAAGACCCGGATCGGCGCTTCAATCGACTGGCGCGCCAGCTTCGCCCGCCAGTCCATGACATTCGACCATGACCTCCGTCGAGACCCGCATTAAAGCACGGCTCGGCGCGTCTCTCCATATTAACCTTTACCATTTCTGAAAGCAAAAGGGCGCCCCAAAGGGCGGCCCCGGCCGGAGCCCCTGTGGATTCAGGCCGGATTCGGCCCGCGCGTGACCAGAAAGACGCAAATTGGCCGTTCCGCTGGGCCCGCATCGGGCTGGCGGCGCGCCTCGTGCCCCGCCTCGCGGCAGAAATGGGGAATATCAACCGCCGCGACGGGATCGTCCGCCCGCACGACAAGGGTTGCGCCGGGCGCCATGCGCCGGAGCGCCGCTTCCATGCGGATTACTGGTATGGGGCAGCGATAACCGGTGACGTCGAGGGTCTCAGGGGCGTCGTCAGCCAAGTAGGCCTCCGAAAAATAGAACAAAAACAGTAGGCTAGTAATGACGTCCGCGTTTCCGCCAAGCAAGAAGGAAATAGCGGCAGGGTAAAGAAAAGGGCTCCGCGTCTTTCGACGCGGAGCCCGGGAAAGCCATGATATTGGCTTAGTTGGTCGCGAGTTGAAGCTCGATACCCACAATGCGGCCCTTGTTGAGGGGCGCAAAGCTGCCGCCGCCGAGCGAGCCCGGCAACTGGGTGTCGCCGCCGAACTGCACCTCGTTGAGGAGGTTCTTGCCATAAAGAGAGATTGTGACTTGGTCGTTGAACGTGGTCAGGCCGATGCTTGCGTCAATGGAGCTGACCGGGTTCAGCGTGCCGAGATTGTTGTCCGTGTAATAGGACAGGTCCCGGTGATAGTAGCGGAAGCGGGCGTCGAGGGAGCCGGTTTCGCCGAGATCATAAGAGTAGATAAAGCCCGCGCCATAGGTCCAGCGCGCAAGGCGCGGAATTTCAAGAGCGAGGTCCGCATCGTCAACAACGCCGGGGCTTACCGCCGGAGCGCCGATGTCAAACAGAAGTGAATCATATTGCCCGTCCGTGTGGCCGAGCGATCCCTGGAACAGGAAATTGTCTGTGAACGCGATTTGGGTTTCGAGTTCAAAGCCCCAGATCGTTGCGTCCGCCGTGTTGGTGATGACCTGCACGACGCCGGCGATGGGGTCGGAAAGGTTAAGCTCGCGCTGCATGTCGCTGATGTCATTATAGAACAAGGCAGCGTTAACGACTGCAATGCCTTCCGCGGGCTGCGCCTTGAAGCCGACTTCCCATGCGTTGACTTTCTCTTCGTCAAAGGGCCCCGGCAGGAAGATTGGGTCGAAGGCCGGGTTCGGCACGATCGCCGGCGGCGGAGCTGGGTTCGGCACGAAGGGCAGGGACGCCGCCGATGTATTGCGGAAGTTATAGCCGCCCGAACGCACGCCTTGGGTGAAGTGAGCGTAAACATTGAGATCTTCACGCGGACGCCATTCAAATCCGACTTTGCCGGTGAAGTTCTCCCAGCTGTCTCCGTCGACGAAATCTTCCGAACACGACCCAGCGATGCGCACATCGCAAGGTGTTGTGTTGGCGACAAGCGTGGAGATTACGGCGTCTTTTTCTTCATGGGTCCAGCGCCCGCCGAGAATGAGGGTGAAGTTTTCACCCAGATCAATATCAGCCTGTCCGAAAACGGCGTAGGTCGTTTGATCCTGTACGCCGCCGCCGTTGAAGAAACGGAAACCGCCGAGGATATTGCGGATTTCATTATATTCGAGATCTTGCGTAAACCAGTAGCCGCCAAGGGTTAAGTCCATAGTGTCGAAGAAACGGCCGGCATAACGCAGCTCGTTCGACAATTGCTCCTGATCGGTTGTTGAGTTCGAATGGAACAGGAACAGCGGCGTCGCGTCGATGTCGCCGCCGGTTTCTCCTTCACCTTGGCGCCAGCCAAAGATGTTGGTGATGACGCCATCGCCAAACGGCACGTTCCAGTTGATTTCCGCCGTCACCGCATCGCGTTTCGAGGTGTAGAATCCTGGATTGTCGATGGAGAAAGTGAAGCTGTCCCGATCGGCGCTGAAGAACGGGTTGGTGACACCGGCGCCGTTCGTATGGTTCTGGGCCGGCGGGCCGTCGCCCTCGCTGTCGAAATGCTCGTAACGAATGAGCAGCTCGAAATCATCGGACGGCGTGAAGGAGATCGACGGGCGGATCATCCAGGTTTCTGCTGCGCCGAAATCTTCAAACGCGTCGGGACCGGATGTTGCAACTAACGGCGCAAGCGCGCCGAATACCGCCGGGGCGATCGCATTGGGAACCGGCCCGCCAAGATAGCGGCGGAAATAGCCTTCGTCCTTGTTGTAGTAGACAGAGACGCGGGCTTTCAGCACATCTTCGATAATCGGTCCGCCGACAGCGCCCATGGCGTAATAGTTCGGGCCGCCGCCATTGAGGCCGCTTTCAACCGCGCCTTTGAACGAGGCTTCGAATTCGTCAGTCGGCTTTTTCGAGTTAAGCAGCACCGCGCCGCCGGTGACGTTGCGGCCAAAGAGGATGCCTTGGGGCCCGCGTAGCACTTCAATCGAATCCAGATCGAATATGTCGAGCACGACCCCGCCATTGATGCCGAGATAAACGCCGTCGACAAAAACGCCGACAGTCGGGTCGATCGAGGGAATCGATGAGTTGATGCCGACGCCGCGAATAGAGAAGTTCGCTGTGCCCCGGGTGGTGCCGATGTCGTCGAAGGAGACATTCGGGATTGAATAAGACAAGTTTTGCAGGTCGCGGACTTTCAACGCGTCGAGCTGGTCGCCGCCATAAGCGGTGATGGCGAGCGGGACGTCCTGCACGTCTTCGGCGTTCGCCTTTTTGGTGCCGGTGACCAAAATGGAGTCGCGCAGCGTTTGAACAGATGTTTGGGCTGAGGCTGTAGCGCCGGCGGCCAGGCTGGCGGCGAGCGCAAGTGCGGACGTTCTGGCGATTAGGCCAAGTTTCATGGTTTCCTCCCTGATAATGCCGCGCCGGTTTTCCGGCGTCTTGCATATGGTTATGGGAGCAGGCCCCTGACTTCCTGTTACTCCCAGCTATACCCTATCGTGGAACGCCGTGCGGAAACAGAAATTGATGCAGTGGGCTTGGTGAAGCCCTCACGGAGTGTTGCTGTAATTCAACAGCCTTTCGCATATGCAAAAGGGGCGCGCAGTTTCTGCGCGCCCCTTTTCATTGATGATTGATGCTCGTTTAGGAGCGCA
>JAUIEG010000054.1 GCA_030428745.1 Alphaproteobacteria bacterium | reverse complement strand
TGATCGGCCAGTCCGCTGGATCAATGTCCCTGAACCTTCTGACCGCGTCGCCGCTGGCGCGAGGACTATTTCACAAGGGGATCGGCGAAACCGGCGCAGTCATAGGCATGCTGACATCGAAGCCGCTCCCCGAGGCTGAAGCCAGGGGCGTTGCGCTTTCAAACAAGCTTGGCGCTCAATCCGTCGAAGAGCTGCGCGCGCTCGACGCCGCTGACATTGTGCGCGCGGCAGGCGTCGAGCCCGGAGCCTTCGAACCGAATGCCGACGGATGGGTCTTGCCGACCAGCGCGGCGTCCATCTACCGGGATGCGAAACAACACGACGTCCCCTTGCTGATCGGTTCAAACCGGGATGAGAATCCAACGGACCCGACCGTCACCGCCGAAAGCTATTTCTCAATGCTGAGCGCTTTCTTCGGGGAACATCGCGACGACCTCCTGAAGCTCCACCCCGCCGCTTCCAACGATGAGGCGCGCGCCTCGTCACGCCGTCTCTTCACCAGCGCCATGGCCCAATACCCCATGAACCTTTGGGCGCGATTGCAAAATGCGACCGGAACGGCGCCAGTCTATCTCTACCGCTTCACCCGGCCTTCCCCTGTCCCGTCCAATCGCTACCTCGAACAGCGCGCAACGCCAGACCTCGGAGCATGGCATGGTTCCGAAATCGTCTACGCCCTCGACAATCTCTGTGTCCGTGATTGGCCGTGGCAGGAGACAGACCGCCGCCTCTCGGATACGATGGCGACTTACTGGGTGAATTTCGCGAGGACCGGCGATCCCAACGGCGCCGGCCTTCCGACATGGCCCGCTTTTTCTGATGACGCCTCCATGATTATGGAGCTTGGTGAGAATATCGGACCGATGCGTGAACCAAATCTCGCAACCTTCAAAATTCTCGATCGGCGCTATGATGTAACGCCGTAAGGCCTCAGAGACCCACGACAGGATTCGCAAGCGATCCGACACCGTCGATATTCGTGCGCAAGACATCCCCCGCGCGCAGCGGAATGCGCTTGCCCCCGAGTGGCGGTGGGGACCCCGTCAAGATGATGTCATTGGCTTGCAGTCCGAAAGCGCAACTAATGTCCGCAATGAGTTCTGAAACGCTGACCATCATGTCGGCGGTATTTCCCTCGATTTCGAGATCATCCCCGATGCGCTGCTCAAGCCTGAATTCAGGCGGAAAAGCAGCGGCGTCGATCGTCTCGATCCAGGGACCGGTAGGACAAAATCCTGGAAACCCTTTGCCTCGGGCCTGTTGAAGCAGCAACGGGTGCTTATGACTCTCGCCGAGCAAAATTTCCGGCGCTGTCACGTCGTTGGCCGTCATGAATCCGAAAATATGCTCATGAGCCTGCGACTGCGATATGCGATGCCCTGGCTTGCCGATCACGATCGCCAGCTCAACTTCGCCGACCACGCTCGGCGCTTCTGGCGGCAGGGTAATCGGATCGAACGGACCGGCGATCGACGATTTGGGTTTGAGAAAGAGCACCGGCGACGAGGTCTCCAGATCGGCGCCGCCAGGCCGGGGGTAATTGGCGCCGATGCCGACGATCTTGGGCGGGTCCGCGATGGGCGCGAGAAGACGAACATCCGAAAGTTTGTCCGTCGCCACATGTTCATCGACATAGCGCGCAATTGGCCCCCGGCGTTTTCGCCAATCCGCGATGATCTCCTCCAATGCCAGCTCGCCCACCAGAGGTTCAAGCGAGACAATAGCATCGCCACGAACAACGCCAGACGAAACCCGTCCATTTAACTCATATCGGATAAATCTCATTCCATTCTTACTCTCATATCCACACCCTCCCATCGCCCTGGCCGCCAAAAAATCTGGCGCAATTGATAAGCCACCACCCTGATCCGGCCATCATAGGGGGCGCTTATAGTCGCATCTTGAATTGGTATATCCGTCTCTTGTGACGAGATTTCACAGACATGCTAGCCAGTAAGGAGCACAGAACGGCAGCCGCTATGGCTGCAAATTTCCTATCAGCCCGTGAGCGCCGATAAGAGTGAAAATATTGGAGACACCAATGAACAGCTCGGCCCCGTCCGATAATCGGAAGGGAGCTCCGGGGGCGACTTCCCAGAGCCCAAAAGTTGATTTCAAGTACAATGAAGACAGGGGCGGCGCGAGCGCTGACAATCCCGCGGAAATCACTGCAATCGCTAATCATATCGCAACTCGCCGCTTTCCAGACATACCGGAAGAAGCGGTAACCAAGGCTAAGCTGAGAGTTCTTGACCTTATCGGCTGCGCAATCGGCGGCGTATACGGAGAAGGTAACGATGCGTTGGTGCGTTGCCTCGAACTCGCCGGGTCAGCGCCCCGCGCCTCAGTCATCGGTTTTGATGCGAAGCTTTCTGCCGGCGACGCCGCATTGGCGAATGCGGTGATCTCCCGGTCATATGATTTTGAAGTCATGACAGTGGTCGTCGACGGCGCTGTCATCGGCTCGCACAACTCCCCGACCACCTGCATGACCGCCCTCGCCCTGGCGGAAGAACACTCTTCGTCTGGGAAGGATTTTCTTGAAGCCCTCATCATTGGCGACGATATCGCGGCAAGAACTCTGGCGGCGTCAGGGCTTGACCTTGGCGCAGGATGGGACGCCTCGTCGATTTTCACCGCCGTCCCGGCGGCGGCGATTGCGGCAAAATTGCTGCGCCTTGACCCGCGGCAAACGAGTGACGCCATGGGGCATGCGGTCGATATGATTTCAGGGACCACCCAGTCTGTTTGGGATGGCGTTCAATCCTGGAAACTGGTTGGCGGGCTGGCGGCGAAAAACGGAATTTTCGCGGCCCAGCTGGCGTCTACGGGCGCATGGCCGGCCATGGGCGATGCGCTTCTCGCGCCATACGGCTTTTTCGGGCAGTTCACGTCAGGCTGCATCAACCCCGCAATCCTGACGAAAGGCCTCGGCGAAACCTATTACGGCGAGGAATATTTCAAGCCGTACCCATCCTGCGCCGCGACCCAGGCCATTCATGAGTGTGCGCTTGATGCATGCGGCCAGAAACAGTTCGCTCCCGATGAGATAGAGGCGATAAGCGTGCGCATGCCCGCTTTCATTCTCGGCACAGCGCTGGCGCTGCCTTTCGCGCCGGCCCGCGACGATCACACGCGCGCAAATTTCAGCATCCGCTATCAGATCGCCAGCGCCATCCTGCGTGGCCCCATGAAACAGGAACATTATTCCCAATCGGCGATTTACTCTTCAGATATTGCCGCCTTGCTCCGCAAGATCGAACTCCTTCCCGCCGTTGAAGGCGCCAGGGAACTGGAAGTCACGCTCCAATTGAAAGCCGGTCAGGAGAAATCCGCAACGCATTCTGGTGTTCCATGGCGTCACCCGTCGCGCTCGCCATTCACCGCCGATGAAGCGCTAGACAAGTTTCATCAGCAAGTCGCGTTCACAGGAAGAACGCCGAAACCGGCGGCCCAGGAGATTGCGGAACGCATAATGGCGCTGGAAGAAGAAAAAGACATGTCGGCGTTCACCGAATTCGTAGCAAACTCCGTTCTTCCCCCGAAAATCGCGAAGTAGCTTTCGAGGAGGCGCCGCGTCGCCTCAAGCTGGATCAGCTTATATAAAAAACGCCGCGCTCTGCCTGAAGGCAAAGCGCGGCGTCGGCCTCGGGAAGTAACAAAAAGGCCGAGTTCTAGAAATTTTTCCGCAAGGTTACGAAAAACTCTCTGGGTCTTCCGACGACATTCGACACCGTGCCGTTAATCGTCAGGAGGTCGAAAGCGTTGGTATAGTAATGCTTGTCACCCAGATTGGTTACGCCTGCGATCGCTTCCCAGCCGCCGTCATGGGAACGGAACGCGATATTTGCATTGACGGTGGTTCGCCCCTCAACGAAGTTCGACGCTGCATTGACAGGGTCTGTATAGACGCTGCTTTGATGTTCGGCATAGACGCGAGGCGTGATCGCCGCTCCGCTTTCAAGCGAAAACTCATATGCAGCGCTTACTGACCATTGCCATTCCGGCGCGAATGGCGGAACGAAATCGGCCGCAATGCCTGAAGCGGTCGCGTTCATGTCGAGCGTTTGATATTCGAAGTCCAGATAGCTAAGACTCCCCTCCAGAGTGAACCCCGGAGCCGGCTCAAGGATTGTCTCGACTTCAAAGCCCTTAATGTCGGCCTTTCCGGCGTTGAACGGCACGGCGGAGAGCGGGAACCAGTCAGGATCCGTCGGCCCGCCGGGATAGCCGTTCGTGTCGATGAGAATGACATCTTTATATTTGTTCAGGAACGCCGCGACATTGAGCCTAGCCCGGCCGTCCAGGAAATTGCTCTTGAAGCCAACTTCGTAAGCATCGACCCGTTCAGGCTCAAACGGCACCACCTGGTTCGGGATGAAAGGGCGCGGATTAACGCCGCCGCCTTTGTAGCCGGTTGAAAACTGTGCGTAAGCCATCAGTTCATCGGCGAACCGATAGTCAACGCCAAAACGGTAGTCGATGGAATCGCCTGAAAATGAGCCGCCTACGCCTTCAAGGACGCCGACAACGTCGGCAGGCGCGCCTGTATCGGGATTGATCCGCGAAAACGTGTAAGACTTCTCATCATCTGTATACCGGATGCCGCCGATGATGCTCATATTGGGTATGGGATGCAGAATGGCGTGCGCGAAGACCGACTTGCTTGTCGTGCTGACCGGATCATCCTGCAACCAGTTCAGTACCGGGAAGGAATACACCCTGCCCGCCACGTCGCCCTGGCTGTCGAAATAGAAGCCGCCGATCGTCCATTCGAGAAGCCCGTCGCCAAACTCGCCATTGAGGCGCAGTTCCTGAGTGAACTGATGATATGGAGTTCGATTGAGCGTCAGCAATTCGCCGGTGGGGCCGCCATCGAGATCGATTGTGGCGGTCGAATTGATGTTTTCGTAGCCTGTGATCGAGGTGAGCTTCAGCGTGTCGCTGATCTCCCAATCGATTTGTCCGCCGATGGATTCCGTATGAGCGGTCGCGAGCGATTCAACAGACCACCCCGGGAAAGACGTGAATGTTCCATAGTAGGTGTATGGACGCGTGGGTAGAAACCTAGGATCGGTTGTTTGGGTCTGCTCCACGCCGGGGCTTTGCGAATCGTCGCGAACGATCGACCCGAATATATTGATCTCAAGATCGTCACGGGGGACCAAGCGAAGCGCGGCGCGCAGACCCCATGATTCCACGCCGCCAATCCTGCCGATCTCACAATCCGGACCCACATATTCGTTCGGGAAGGTGTCGCTCGGCAAAACTTCCGAAGGCCTGTCGCAGGCGAAGTCGAGAACCTTGACGTGGCCGTCGCGGCGCTTTGAAAACGCCGAAACCCGCAGAAACGCTTCGTCTGTCAACTTGACGTCGTAGGCGCCGCGGACTTCGATGCGATCATAGCTGCCATAGGTGCCGGAAATGTACCCGGAGCCGTCCCCTTGCGGTTTGCGCGAAAACAACTTGATCGCGCCGCCAATAGAGTTTTTGCCAGCCAGCGTCCCCTGTGGCCCGCGAAGAATCTCCACCCGGTCCAGGTCAAGAAGGTCGAACAGCGAGCCAACCATTACGCCGTGATATATATCATCCACATATATCCCGACGCCAGGTTCCAGCGCAAAACTGGAGTCCAGCTGGCCGACACCCCGGACATAGGCGGCAACACCGCTGAAACCGGATGACGCCTGTGTAACCGTGACGTTTGGCGCCGTCGCCGCAATCTGCGCTACGTTGCTGAGCGCTTTGTTTTCAATCTCGTCCCCCGAGACCGCCGTAATGGCAATCGGCGTGTCTTGAAGGCTTTGCTCGCGGAACTGTGCGGTAACGACGATCTCATCGACCGCATGCGCCAGCCCCATAAGCGACAACGCCGAAACGGAAGATGCAACCATCAGTCTGCGGCGGATATTTTGCTGATTTCTGAATAAGACGGCGGTCATTGGGCCCCTCCCTGTCATATGTTTTTTATCATTTCAGTACCAACGCCCGGCGATCCTTCTTTGAGACCTTAACGAGCGCTCTTAACCACTTATTCCTGACGCGCCGGACAAGAGCAAACACGATCGGACGTTCACCGGTCGCGGCGCACAAAGATGCTTAGAATCAACCCGAAAGCCTCATCGAACCTTTGCGGCGGCAAAAATGTCATGGCTTCCTTGGATAGAGGGAATAGTGAATGAAATGGGGGCTATAGCGGAAGGAGATGACCTCACCGCAAGCCTGGCGAGGCACAGCGCCGCGCAGCGCGGCTGCTGGTCGAAGATACGCAATTAAAGCTGCCGCGACGCCACTAGAAGGCAAATACCCTCCAAATGGAACTGACGGGGATATTGAGGATTACAGGCCAGCGAAACCGACCCTTTGAGGGGATAGCCCAGTGTGAAGAAACAGGTACTGCTGCAACCTCGCAATCCTGCGATTTCGACGACGCTGCAGCGCCAGATGTCAATGATCGGCATGGCGCGCGTTCTCCTTCATGAGTTGCGAACGCAGCCCCTTATTTTCCATTTTCTTCAGCCGTCGGCCAAAGGCTTTTTACGAAAATTGAATTCGCGGCGCTGCTCCACATAGAGTCGGAGAGTGTTTTAAAACACACCGTTTTAAGGAGAAGAATGATGATTTAAAAACATATGCCAACGACAATACCCGCGAGCAGACAGAGCCCGGCCGCATTGGGAATTACGCAACATATCTGCAAGGACTACCCTCGAACAAAAAATGGTGGATCACAGGCACAGAAAATCCGGGGCTTTCAGGGCGCAAAATACGGCAAGGCTGGCCTAGTAAACATCTATACGCCTGAGGAGATCATCGCCTGGTCTGCATCATTGCCGTTCTCCATGACGGAGAAACGGATATGAATCTGGTCGCTTCCGGGGAGACGAAAATAGTGAACGCGCCCTCCTTGGGTCGGTTTTCAATCCGCCAAACCGTCATCGCCTTGAGTTAAGTGTTGCGCTCCATCATTGCGCTTTTTCCACGCTAGCGGCGCACACAACAGAAAAAAAACATAAGTGATTTCAAAGCCTGAAACTGGACTGTGCTAGTCATTTTGCGCTGTACGCCAGCTACGCGAAGGCGTCATCTTGTTTTCTAGGGTTTTCTTTTTGCTGAAGAAAAATGGTGCGCATAGGACACTTGGATTTAAACGGTAAGCAGTTGATTTACAGTAGAAATATCAATTGGAAAAAATTCGATACCCCCAATCATACCCCCGTTATAACTGGCTAAAGAGGGCACTAGACCGAGTACGCCCAAACCCGACCAGTGAGGTGTATCAAGTAACGGCGCAAGAAAACGTCGCAAGCATCGTACTGGCTTTTACAAAGTAAGGTGTTTTGTCGCTCCGGGCGAAGATGATACTTCGCCACCCTCGCTCATGCCGCTGACTTGTCCCGCGAAGACCGCTTTTGCCGCCGTATAATTTGGACGGCTCACGGGAACCAGGACGCTGTTATGGAGTTCGATGAAGAGCCGCCTATCTTCTTCTGAGAATGTCTTAAAGCCTTCCGCAGACACCCAGTGAGATCGATGAACCTGCATACCATTTACCCCAACCAATTCGTCCAGCGCATCAGAAAAACGCATCAGGACGAGATCGTCGCCCGCACTCGTGTAAATGCGCAAATAGTGCTGCTCGGCCGTAATGGCCCAAAGGATACCGCGTTTTTCCGGCGGCAGCTTGCGCATGAAAGCGGGGGGCAGGGCCGTAACCCTTTCATGTTGTTTCTCGCCCATCTGCACTGAGGCTTCCGCCGTCCCCTGCGCCACACGCCTCTGCCCCAGGCTAGAATGGACGCCGGCTTTCTCGCGATACGCATACCAGCCCCAATTGGCGACGAACCAGAACGGCGCTATCGCGAAGATCATGCCCGCGAGCACACGGGGATATCGCGCCGTCATAAAACTCACAATGTCGCCCCTATAACTCCCTATTTCGAGGGCAACCGGCATTACCCCGAACATCCAGCTGAAGATCGGCGCGATTGCGGCCGCCAGGACTGACCCAGACAGGATTGCGATCAGCAGCCTGTATTCGAAGCGGATATTCTCACGGTAATAGCCGCTCACCAGCTCAAAAACCGTTGTGATCAGAACCCAGGCGATCCCCATCACAAGTATGGAATTGAGAGTGGTTATGACCAGGTCGCCCTGAAACCGGGCGACCACAAACCCCCGGATGGTCGAGCCCCAGATCGTGATCAGGCAGTAAGCCAGCAGGTGATGGGCCCAAAAGCCCAGTTTGTTCCATTGGTGCAGCACGAATGGAGCCCCATTCTCCCCGAAAAACCTCTTATACATTGCGAATCTTCTTTCGGGAAATCTCCATTGAGAGCCCCGAAAGCCCTGCCCATCCTCGCCGCGAACATCACGGAAAGGACATGGGCGATGAACGGGCTCAACACACCAAAACAGACGGTATTGCTGGCTGGACTGGCTTTATCCGCGAATTTTCTATCTGGCTGCGTCGCCGCCGGCATTCACGGCACGACCTACGCCGTAAAGGCCTCTGACCGGGCCGGCCTTGAAGAAGCGGCCGAGGCTGGCGATCCCGAGGCCCAGACTAGGCTCGGCCTTTCCTATTGCTGCCGGGGCCCCGGCTTTTCGACCCAGACAGCGACGGAATGGCTCTGCAAGGCGGCGCATCAGGATTTCCCTATCGCGCAGTATGAGCTTGGCCGGATTTACTCTGGCGCAACTTCCCGGACGCCTGCACCCGGCCAGAAACTCACCCAGATCGCACTTGTGAAAAAAAATGAGCCGCTGTCGCTCATGTGGTTCGAGCGAGCAGCCGCGAATGGCCACGAGCATGCGGCTGAGCGGGTGCAGAAGCTGCGCGCTGACCTCAGCCCTGAAGAGATCGCCGCCGCGGAAGCCTACGCCGCTGACTGGCGCTCGGCGCCCTGCCGCTATGACGAAGGTTTCAGTGACTAACCCTCCCCGGCGCGCCGCCGTCTCCCCTCCCCCGGGTGCCGGTGCAAAGGGTGGTTCTCCAACGAGCCCTGAGATGAAGAACGAGATGACCCTTTATTACGACCCCCGCGGGATGACGTCGCAGATGGCGCGCATCATGCTCGCCGAAAGCGGCGCGCCTTGCCGCCTCATGACGGTGCGGGGTGGCTTTTCCGGTGATCACCTCGCGCCGGAATTCGCCCGTCTCAATCCTTCCATGTCGTTGCCTGTGCTTGCGTGCGGCGGCGAGCGTATGACAACGATAGCGGATATCGGCCAGGCGTTGGCGAGCGGCGCCCGAGAGCCGGTTGACGCAGACACGCAGTGGCTGCTGCAACCTGGAGACTATTGCAATCTTCTCCTGGAAGCGGGCCTCGCCGCCGGTTGGAAGCGGATTGGACTGCGCATCGCCCTGAAGCGGCAGATCCGTCTGGCGCAAAACCGCGCCGGGAGACATCACGATCTTGCTGCCGCATATAATGCAAAAACCAGCGAGTTGCGCGATCAGCTGAATGCAATCGGCAATCACGAAGAGACGCAAGCGCGTCTGCGAAACCTCGACGTACTCTTCAACACATTCGAGAAATATATAGCTGGCCGCGAATACATTCTCGGCGGAGGCTGGTCCTATGTAGACGCCATTTGGACAGCGTTCGTGGCCCGCCTTCGCCGGTTGGGACTGGATGACTTCGTCAATCGCAACCGCCATCCGCATACATCCGCCTATTACCACCGGATCCGGCGGCGCCCGAGCTTTTGCCAAGCGGGCCTTAAAGATGGCCGCGTTCCGGCGCGCGCCCAATCCTCAACCGACACTGGAAACATAACCGTGATGCCTACTCCCAACAGCGGTTTCAACTCCTCACCCAACACGCAAAGGAGCGCACCATGATCCGCAAAGGATTCATTCTAACTGTCTTCGGCTTGGGCGCAGCGTGCGCTTCAGCGCCGAAAGTTGATTACGCCGCTACGCCCGGAGCCAACTTCAGTGATTATCAGACATTTTCCTGGGTCGCAGACGACCCGCAGATCACTGAGCGTCCAGGTTACAGTCGCAAAAACGATGACCGGATCGAAGCAGCGATCGTCGCGTCGCTGGAAGACAAGGGGTATGTCTTTGTCGCCGAGCGCGACGCCGCTGACTTTACGGTTGGCTATGGCGTCGTAATTCATAACAACGTCAAAACTAGCAGCGGCTCCGAATATTACGGCGCCAACTGGAATCACGCCTCCGGTTATCTGCGCGTCGGAGGCGAACGCCTTCCCACAAGTGAGATCGGCGCACCCAACGATTTCTGGACGGGAATGCATCGTGACGCTGGGGCAACCGTCCAAGACGGCAGGCCGGAAGCAGCG
>JAUIEG010000747.1 GCA_030428745.1 Alphaproteobacteria bacterium | reverse complement strand
ACCGTGCAATAACCGATCATCTCACCATCGTCAGTTTCCGCCACCCAGGCGGCGCTTCCCTCTTCGTCGAAGAACTCTTCGTAATAGGCTGGCGAGTGGTTGTAGGTGAGAAACTCTTCGAGATCTTCCGGCGCATAAAGATGCGCGAATGTATCGGTGAACGTCGAAGCGCCAATGCGCGCGAGCGCCGGCGCATCGGCGATTGTGGCGCGTCGGATTTCAGGCACGCTTACTCCGCCGCGGCGACCGCCACATGCGGACGATCATTGCGGTAAGTGTTGATGCGCTCTTCGATTTCATGACGGAAGTGACGAATAAGTCCCTGCACCGGCCAGGCCGCTGCGTCGCCGAGCGCGCAAATCGTGTGCCCTTCGATCTGTGTCGAGACTTCGAGCAGCTTGTCGATTTCTTCTGTCGTTGAATCGCCCACCGTCATGCGCTCCAGGACGCGCCACATCCAGCCTGTGCCCTCGCGGCAGGGGGTGCACTGGCCGCAGCTTTCATGCTTGTAGAAATACGCAAGACGCGCGATGGCGCGGACCATGTCAGTGGACTTGTCCATGACGATCACAGCCGCCGTGCCGAGACCGGAGCGATGGTCGCGCAGCGCGTCGAAATCCATCAGCACGTCGTCGCAGATGTCTTTCGGCAGACAGGGCACAGACGACCCGCCCGGGATAATGGCCTTCAGATTGTCCCAGCCGCCGGTGACGCCGCCGCAATGGGTGTCGATGAGCTGCTTCAGCGGGATCGACATCGCCTCTTCCACATTGCAGGGGCGATTGACGTGACCGGAGATCGAGAAAATCTTGGTGCCGTGATTGTTTTCGCGCCCGAATTTGCGGAACCAGCCAGCGCCGCGCCGCAGGATTGTCGGCGCCACGGCAATCGATTCCACATTGTTCACGGTCGTCGGGCATCCATAGAGCCCCGCGCCCGCCGGGAATGGCGGCTTCAGGCGCGGCTGGCCCTTCTTGCCTTCAAGGCTTTCGAGCAGCGCCGTTTCCTCACCGCAGATATAAGCGCCGGCGCCGTGATGGACATAGAGATCAAAATCCCAGCCGGACCCGGCGGCGTTCTTGCCGAGCAACCCGGCCGCATAAGCCTCATCAATGGCGGCCTGAAGATTGTTGCGCTCATCCACATATTCGCCGCGAATATAGATGTAACAGGCATTCGCCTTCATGGCGTAGGACGCGACGAGACAGCCTTCAATGAAGAGATGCGGATCGTGGCGCATGATCTCCCGGTCTTTACAGGTGCCGGGTTCGGACTCGTCGGCATTGACGACGAGATAATGAGGGCGGTCTTTGACTTCCTTCGGCATGAAGGACCATTTGAGCCCCGTGGGGAAGCCCGCGCCGCCGCGCCCGCGCAGGCCGGAATCCTTGATCTGCTGGATGATCCAGTCATGTCCGAGCGCGATCAGGTCGGCGGTTCCGTTCCACGCGCCGCGCTTCTTCGCTGCTTCCAGCCGCCAGTCATGGAGGCCGTAGAGGTTGGTGAATATCCGGTCTTTATCTTCGAGCATCATGACTCTCTGGAATTTCTGTTCCGATGTAAAACCAAGCCGATAACAACTTCAAACGCAGTCACGGCGAGAATGAACAAGCCAATGTAAAGGCTAAACTTACTGTCCACGCTGACGCCGCGATAGGTCATTGCGGCGCCGACGAGCAACATGCCTGCCGTTACCATAAGCCCATAAGGGTGGTCTGGCGCGGCGTCATGCAGATCACTTTCCGGATCAAGCTCCGGAATGTAATGGGGGCTCTGATTGCGTTTGTCAGCCATGCCCGCCCCCGCCCGGTTTCGACTTCAGCGTAGCCCCGTGTTCTTTCGCCCAGCGCAAAAACATGGGCGCGAAAATGATCGCGGTTCCG
>JAUIEG010000053.1 GCA_030428745.1 Alphaproteobacteria bacterium | reverse complement strand
AGTGTCCTTTTTCGCCCCGGTTTCTGTCGCCCGGTTGTTGATTGGAGCGCGGTCTCTAGCCCGCGAGGGCGGGGCCGTCAAGCCGGAAAAATGGCGGAGAGAGAGTCCGCGCTCCGTTAAACTCGGGGCGCATAATCAATTGAAAATAAAGAGAAAAAATTTTGAGTGTGTAGCGGAATGTGTAGCAAAATGTGTAGCAAAAAATCGGCCGCATTAGCGGATTTCTGGAGCGCCCGTTCTCGAAGCATCAACGTCTACGCGATTCGCCTTTTTATAGGCCTCGCTACGAATATTTCGCGCCGTCAAGGTCCGGAATATCGGCGTCGCCGACCCAGCAAGGTTTAAGACGCCGCTACTACGGTTCTCGCAGCAAATCTAACGAATGTTGCTTATCAGCTTACCGAGCTTGGAGAGAAAAAATCGGCTGCTCCATAGATCAAGCGACTTCAATTCCTCCGGCCGCAGGAAGCGACGGACGTCATCCTTTGCATCGTTCCAGTTTATCGTCTCGATCGTTCTCGTTAGTTCGCGCTCCAGCCATTCTTTGTCGACTGAAAGTCCGTCCTCCCCGGCCCAGGGACCGAATTGCACAAGCGCCGATTGGAGGTGCGGCAGATTTGGGGTCACGCTTTTGGAAACGTACCAAGAGAAATCATACCAATCACGCCCCTTCAAAAACCCCCGGCACAACAATGCGTGGATTTTTAGGGCAAAATTAGAAGGCAGATCCTGATGGCGCACTTCATAGTCGGTCGGGAAGTCCAGATATGTCCACGCATCGCCCGAGTGTACCGGCGGTTCGACGTCAATCTCCAGCTTGATATTGATTTTCTTATCCGGATGTCGATCAGCAAAAGCCAGTTCTAGCTGGCCTGCTACAGACGTGTCTTTGATAACGGCCGCCCTTATGCGCTTGTCCATTGCGCCTTTTGGTTTTGCATCTGGCTTGATCCCAAACGTCTCAAACGTCTCCATCAGATTCGCGAGATAAGGCGACCAGTCAAAGCCTGGGTTCGGTTCCAGCAGCATGAAGTCCAGGTCTTCGGAAAAGCGTGGCAGGCCGTGCAGGATCCGCAGACTGGTTCCACCCTGGAACACGGCTTTCTCAAAAAAATCTGCCTTCCAGAGGCCGTACAGGGCGACCTCCTGCAGGATTTCCTTGGTCGCGTTTTCTTCTTCCAGTCGGTTGGTCGCCCCGTAAGCACGAAGCTTTTCTCGGATCAGGTCAATCATTCACCAGGCCTCTTCATATCTTGCCCGCAGACTTCAGCGCCATCACGTCTGCCTCCAGGGCGTCAAGGAAATTCCGTGCCTTCCGGTGCTTGTAGACGTGACGTAGTCTCGAAAAGTCCGGCTTCCGTAAAGCCTGCAGATGGCTTTGCTCGATGCGCAGGCCTTGCTCCAGCCAGCTCATTCCTTGCCATTCGACCTTTCTGAACGCCACGAGATCCATCAAAGCGCGTAAGGGCTGGGCCACAAGCGCAACAGACGGGCCGAGCTGGATCCGGTCGACGGATTCCAGAAAGCCATATCGCTCCACCGCGATGGTATGGAAGCTGAAATGACCGAACTGATCGGTTGTGCGCTCAATCGCTTTCGGCTTCGGCGTTACGCTCACGGTTGAGTACACTGCTTCAGGAATCCAGGAATGGTAGGAGAGTGCAGATTCAAATGAGACATAGCTCCCCGGTTGGAGCGCTTGAGCCACGATAAACGGGTGCAATCCCGACGCTTGCTTTCCGCCGAGCACATAGAGGCCACGCTTGATCCGTACGAGCGACCGCTCCTTCAGCGCACGATTCACAAGACCGTAGCGCCGGGCAGCGCCCCCGCCTACGACGCGCGCCAATTGCTTTTCCGAGATCAGCCGATCCCCGAAGCCAGCCTCTTCCAGTGCTTGAACCAGTTTGCTCATAAATATCCCGATACTTCCAAAAAGTGAAAGTTTCAAGAAATTTCTGATATGAGATCGACGTAGAGGCAGGTCCGGAGTCGCCTAAACTAGGCCGCTTAGAACCCCCGCTTATGGACGAAATGAGCAAAATCTACCACAATATCTAGTATTGAAGCGTTTGAGGCTTGACGCTGCTGCTATAATTTTCTATCTCACTGACATCAAAAAGGAACGACAGTGCAATGATTGATATGTGGGAGTTCTCGAACCAAGGCGTGCTTTCGGGGGCGATCGAAGGGCGAAATGCCTTTCTGTCGATACTCGGCGAATGCTCGACTCCCCCGAATTCTCCGCGGCCGCTGGTCTTGAATTTTGGCCGCATAGAGCTGGCGACAGCGAGTTTTCTCCGGGAATGCGTGTTTGGCCTCAAAGACCATATGCGCGCTCGGCGTTCGACCTGGTATCCAGTGCTGGCGAACGTTAAGAGCGGCGTGGAGGACGAACTTTCCATCCTCACCCAAGCCAGCAGAGACGCACTGATCCTCTGCACTTGCGATTCGGACGGGGTCATTTCCAATCCGCGCCTGTTCGGCGATCTCGATCCGAAGCACCAACGCACATTCGAGATGGTGGCTGAGCGCGGCGAAGCCGACGCGGGTTCGCTAGCTGACGCTTACGGGCGCACTGAGCAGCTTCAGAACACAACGGCATGGAACAACCGGCTTCGCACGCTGGCCGACAGGGGCGTGTTGATGGAGCTTACGAAAGGACGGGCAAAAATTTACCGGCCCGCATGGTGATAGGATGGGCGTCGAGCTTAAGAAGGCCGCGCAAAAAACATTTAAGCAGCATACCGACACCGCTCTGCGGGACGTCGTCAACGGCGATCTCTTCGATCAGTCACCCGCAGCGTGTCCGCGACGGTTCCTTGGCAATCCGACAAACGCAAGCTCCCTGAACGCTGGCGACGATGTGAAACTCGAGTTCGACGGTGATGCGCTGATCGGCACCCGAGGAATCACCAAAGTCCTTGAAGCAAACAACCCACCTCCCGATGTTGTCGAATATGTCCGTCAGCGGAGCGGTTTGGCCCCAGGGACCATCGCAAATGTAAATCCATTGTCTGGCACGGTAGAGATCGACTTATGCTGAAGGACACACTCGGCAATCGCGACAAAAACAGGACCGCTCTGCGCGACCTCGCCCACAACCCTTACCGACGCTCCACCAATCTGTTTTGCCAAGGGTGCGCTGACTTCAATCGTTGCGGCGGCATCGCTGCGAAAGAAGGCGCCGGGTATTGCTACAATCACTGTTGCGGCGGCAAGCCCGGCTGCGAGACGGTTTGCCGGCAAAATCCGAATTTTGATGCGCAGATCCGCGAAATCGGTGGGTTTGATTTTGGCAACATTCCGCATTCGGCTCCCTTGCGGGCTCCCTCGCTTCGAGGCGTCGCGCCGCTGATTCTGCATGGCAAGCGGAGAACAGGGCTGTTGATCGCGCCGGTAGTCGCCATAAAGCTACGTGATCTCGTAAATTTCCGGACTGGTACGCTCAAGTATGCAGACCGTTCAGCCCTTGCGAGCGCGTTCAAGATAAGGGCAGATTCTCACATCGTCATCACCGGTATCGAACAAGAGCATTTTGTCGAGCCATGGTGGAGCCTCGGACGGAAAGCCCGGGCGCCGCTTCTCAAGAAAATTGCGGCCTTGGGGATCGCTCTGGTCACTCCCCCCAATTTCAGTCTCTTCAATGATGTCCCGAGGACAAGCAACTTTAGCGCCTTGAAGCGCATCGGGATGGTGCAGGCGGAATTCAACGCCGCTGGCATTCCTTGCTCGCTGCATCCGCATATACGCAATGAAACAGATTCCGCTCGTTGGGTGGCGTATGTTGCCGAAAGACCGGAAGTAAAGTCGATCGCATACGAATTTTCGACGGGTGCTGGGAGGTATCCGGTCAAGGATATGCACATCGAGCATTTGACGCGCCTCGCCCGTCAATCCGGTCGTCCGCTGGACCTTGTTATTCGCGGCGACCAGCGCATTTTGCCGATACTTCGCGGCGTCTATCGAAACGTACTCTATATCGATACGAATGCGTTCATGAAGACCATGCATCGACAATCGGCAATTCGATCAGGGAACGCCGGATTGGATTGGGTGTCTCAAAGAACGCCGGAAGGAGCTCACCTCGACGATTTGCTCCAACACAATGTCGATGAAGTGACATTCGCAACCCGTCACCATTTGGCGCGCGCGGCCTGATTGAAGTGATGCAACAACCCATTGAACTTGACTTCAAGTCACTTGACGATTTGGCGCTTGGAGTCGCGCTCAATCGCGTGTCCTCATACAGTCTGCCTGAAATTTCTTTAAATCGTCTAGGGCCTATCATTGAAGGTCTCTCGGTTTCAGAGAACTGGCAGTCTCCATTGTGGGAGCGCCCCAGCCTGAAGAGCGGACGCTTTTCAGGGCTTGTGAACGACACAATCAATGGGAAGACCCGTACACAGATGTCGGGCGCGCCTTTGGGATGGATATGTGCCGATCAGATTTTCAATAACGGCGGTTGGACGGGGTTTCAGATTCGGATTTCTGCCGCGATGAATGCCGGCGGCTTTGACACAAGGACCAAATACGGTGTCGTCGCAATGTTAGGCGAGTTTCGCTCGAATATCGCAGAACACGCGGGTTCATTTGCTGGCAGCGTTGTCGCATTCTGCATGGACGATTCTATCTTCGAAGTCGTCGTCGCAGATCGCGGACGGGGTGTTCTCCAAAGCTTGCGCGACAATCCAAAATTTGCCGATCTCGACGATGCCGGACAGGCGTTGCGGCTGGCCGTATCCGAGGGAGTGTCCAGACATGCCGATTCCCGTCGCGGTCACGGATTCACGCCGTTGTTCAAAGGGCTGGCGAACCGCTTCTCCCATATTCGCCTTCGATCCGGTAACCATGCATTAGAAGTGTTCCGAACAAGCGAAGAAAAGCCGATGGAACGGATTTCTCAAAAAGCGGAGAATCCTGGCCTCTTCGTCTATGCTCGCTTCGATAGATCCAAGCCAATTGCTTAATAGCGTTGCTTCCGATCGCTCCATCTCTGCGGGTATTGAGCGCGCATAAGCTATATGAGGCTTAAGCGAGGCGGGTACATACTGCGAATATCAAAAGTCTGGAGCTTTCTAAATGCGTGGTTTGGAGTACGACTCCGGTAACGCGACTTTCTGAGCCACCTGATCGATAAAATGATCAAACCGCCGCTTGCCAAGCGCATGCGCGGCATCTCTTTCGCCGTCGGACAGCGGCTCGGTACGGGTCAGCCAGTAGAGCACGTAGTGACTTAAAGCCTCGAAGGTGAACGATACCTCCCGTTCGATTGCAGACTGGCGCAAGTCGAAGGCGTCTAGGCGTTTGAGAAGGCGCGCCTCCAACGTGACTTTTGAGTCCGGATTGAACCAGGCGCGCAACGCCTGCTCAACGATACGCGCCCGTGACTCGCCTGATCTATCGGCCTCTTCACAGAGCTGTGCATAAAGATTTGTCGGAAGCCGGACGTGAACGCGCGCTTTCGTCATGGCGCATCAGAAATCCGGCAGAAAATCAGAATCGCCCTGATCGAGCCCGGCGGCGCGCCGGACGGCGTCGAAATGCTTGTCGCCCACGGGGTCGGCCGGCTCGTCCGCTTCTAACTCCGGCGTTGGCTCGGGCGTGCGATGCGGCGTGGCGGGGTCGAGCGGCAGCTCCGGCTCCTGAACAAGTTTGCATTCCGGGCCGTTCCTCATCCCCTGGCCGTCAGGACCGCTGTTATCATCTGTTCCTTTGGCGCCGGTCCAGACTGGCGGTTCGCCATCGTCTTCGCGTGGCTGGCTCGGCGCTTCGGGCAGGACGCGGCTCGTGAAGTTCCGGTCTTCGTAATAGCGCAGCTTCTTGGCGCGAACGGGCGGCGAACCGGAAGCAAGAACAATCTCGTCTTCCGGAGGGAGCTGCATTACCTCGCCGGGCGTGATGAGAGCGCGCTGGGTTTCCTGGCGCGACACCATCATATGGCTGAGCCACGGCGCCAGCCGGTGGCCGGTGAAGTTCTTCTGCGCGCGCAATTCGGTGGTCGTGCCGATGGCGTCAGAAACGCGCTTTGCGGTGCGTTCGTCATTGGTGGCGAAGGCGACGCGCACATGGCAATTATCGAGGATCGAATTGTTCGGCCCGTATGCTTTTTCGATCTGGTTTAGGGACTGCGCGATCAGGAAGGACCGGATGCCATAGCCTGCCATGAAGGCGAGGGCGCTTTCAAAGAAATCGAGCCGGCCGAGCGCCGGAAATTCATCCAGCATCAAAAGTAATTTCCGGTGCGACGGTCCCGGCAACTCCTCGGTGAGGCGCCGGCCGATCTGATTAAGGATGAGGCGCATCAACGGTTTTGTGCGCGAGAGGTCCGACGGCGGCACGACGAGATAGAGCGAAACCGGCTGTTTCGCCGTCATCAGATCCTCAATCCGCCAGTCAGACCGGCTGGTGACGTCGGCGATGACCGGATCGCGATAGAGCGATAGGAAGCTCATGGCGGTGGAGAGCACGCCGGAGCGTTCGTTTTCGGACTTGTTGAGGAGTTCGCGCGCCGCCTGAGCGACGATAGGGTGGACGCCGGCGGCGCCGAGATGCGGCGTCGTCATCATGGCGCGCAAGGTGGCGGCGAAAGTCCGGTCCGGATCCGACAGGAGCCGTGCGCATCCGGCGAGCGTCTTGTCCTTTTCGGCGTAGAGCACATGCAAGATGACGCCGACCAGCAGCGAGTGTCCGGTCTTCTCCCAATGGTTCCGGCGTTCGAGCGAACCTTCCGGATCGACGAGAATGTCCGCGATGTTCTGAACGTCGCGAACCTCCAGTTCGCCTCGCCGGACGGCCATCAACGGATTGTAGCGCGAGCTGTTCCGGTCGGTCGGATCGAAGCGGATACAGCGTGAGAACGTGGCGCGCCATCCGGAGGTCAGTTCCCAGTTCTCACCCTTGATGTCATGAACGACGGTGCTGCCCGTCCAGGAAAGCAGCGTCGGGATGACAAGCCCCACCCCCTTGCCCGACCGCGTCGGCGCGAACGCCATAACGTGCTCCGGCCCGCCATGCCGGAGATAGCGGCCTTCCCATTGGCCTAGAAAGACGCCGGTGTCGTCGAACAATCCGCCTTTCCGGATATCCGATGCTGTCGCCCAGCGCGCCGAGCCATAGGTGGTGACATTCTGCTCATGCCGACTGCGCAGGACCGAGCCGATGATTGCGGCCAGAATGCCCAGTCCTGCGCCGCTGATCGTGATCAGCCCGCCGCGCGCGAAGACGTTCGGCGCGTAGGCGTCATACGCGTACCACCACTGGAACAATCTCCAGGGTTTGTAGACCGGATAGCCGGACAGCTCGAACCAGGGCGCGCCAAGCGCCGCCTGATACTGAAGCGCCTCCGCGGTCAGTTGTGTTGCTGTCCAGAGCGCGCCGATGATCAGCGCAAAGACGATGAGAATCTGGCCGATAAGAATTTGTGTTCCGGTCATAAGTCGCTCCTGAAGTCTGATTGCGGGCTTCAGAAGAGTCGCGCCTGCGCGCGCGCGAGCCTAGTTGGACGGGAGGCAATTTCCGGCAATGGCGGACAATGCGGCGGCAATCTGCAACATATCGTGGCCGCCTGCTATGACGCGCATGACCGCCGCTTGAGCCGATGCATGTGAAAACGCAAAGCGAGCAATCTTGCATGAAGGCGCGATAGCTTGTCGCAAGCGGACTGCGCTGCGTTTGCCGCGCATCCCCCCGAATGCGCCTGAAGGTGCGATTCAGGTTTTCTGCTTGCTGCCTGCTTTGGATGCGGCCCTTTTTTGGGAACGCTCTTGCGCTGTTGCACGCACGTCGAAAGGCAGCCAATAGCGTGTGCTTCTGCCGCCTCCGGTGACGATCAGGGCTTTCATTTCAGCCAATGCCTGGAGGTCGCGCGTCGCGGACGGTTTGGACGTTTTCGCGATGGAAACATATTTGTTAGCGCTCATGCCGCCTTCAAATCCTTTGAGGCCTTCGTCTAGCATGCGGCGGATAACGCGCGTCTGGCGCTCATTGAGCTTGTCCTTGAACATGTCGAAGAACTTCACCTTCTGAAGCGTGTAGTCGATCTGCTCTTCAGCATCCTGTTGCGCCTGGAGGCAGACGCTCAGGAAGTATCTGATCCAGTCCGTCGCCTCATTCGTTCGCTGAGCAGATTTCAGCGCATCATAATAGGCGTTCCGGTCCGACTCGATGGCTTTGGAGAGGCTGAGTAATACGGGCCGCCCGAGTCCCTGAGACAAAGCCTTTTCGGAAATGGTTCGCCCAATGCGGCCGTTTCCGTCTTCAAACGGATGAATGCTTTCAAAATAAAGATGTGCAAGGGCGGATCGTATCGGCGCCTGTTTGATCGGCTTGTCGCCGCCCGGCGCCGTTGCATTAAACCACCCGACAAACTGCGCCATCATTTTTGGCACGTCTGCAGATGGCGGGGCCTCATAATGGACGGTCTCACGCCCGAGCGCGCCGGAAACGACCTGCATCGGTTCTTCATGCGTTCGCCAGGCGCCAGCGGAGATCCTGCGATTTCCGCGCATTAACATCCGGTGCCAATCGAAGAGCATGCCTTCTGTAAGCGGCGAGGCGAATTCTTGTCTCACAGCAACCATCAGCTCGGCCACGCCGGCCGCCCGGGCGTCACGCGCCGGCGGCGCATCGGTCAGGCCCAGATTGCGCCGGATGGATGACATCACATCGGCGCGGCTGAGATACTCGCCTTCGATCTCGGATGTTTTTATGGCCTCCGAGACCATTACTTCGATGAGCGTCTCGACTTGCGTCCCCTCCGGCAAGGCCTCAAGAACGCCGCTGACACGTCCGACACGCCCTTCGAATGCGGTCAATTCATCGAGAATCGCCGTGATGTCGTAGGTGAACTTGGTCCAATCGGGTTGCTGCCAATTATAGATCATGATCTGATTAGAACACATATTCGGCTCAATATCACGTAAAAATTGAGCCGAATATTGTGGTTATTCGGCTCAGTTCGCGACCATAGCCCGCGCAGCGCTCAGCGGGACAAGCCGCGCTGCCGCTCCGGCCCTATGGTCCAGCCAATGCTGCGCGCGGTGCGTTCAATGGTCATGTTCCGCCCGATCTGACGCCCGAGCGTATCGCGCCACGGGACCATGACGAAGGCTTTCTCATTGCCGATGACCGCCATCCTGCCCTGCGCAAGATTGATATGGCCTTCCAGCCGTCCGTCGAAGCGGTCGCCGATTTGCATCGAAACCGCCTGACGTCCCGAGGCGGACGCCTGCCGCGCCTCCGCATCCTGAAGCTCGGTGCGGCGCAGCTCGGCGCGCTGGCATTCAGAGAGGCTGTCGGAGCCCGGCGCCAGCAGGCCTTCGCGGCGCAGGAAGGCGAGGCGAGCGGCTCTCTGCGTTGCAAGCGCCGGATGATTGGCGGCCGGGCTGTCGAGCCAGGTGTCGGCCTTCAGGTCCGCCTGCCGGTCGAGCGACGTCCAGGAAAGGGTTCTCAGCCTTAAACCCCGCGCGCGTTGCTCCTCATAGGCCGACGCCCGTTCAAGGAAGTCTTCCGGCACGTACCAGGCGCCGTCTGGGTTGCGCTCGACGATGCCCGCCCGGCGCAAGGCTTCGAGCCTGCGCTTGTGCGCGAGCCTGTACTCGCTCGTGGACCCCGGATCGGCCTCTGCATGCAGGGCCTCCGACCATATGCCGCCATTGCGTTCCGCGATCTCTGCAATCGTCCTGTCGGCCCGGCGCGGCTCAGCGGAGCTGCGGCGCACTTCGACCACCGCGCCGTCGGGCGGCGCATTCGCCGGGTCGATGGCGGCGGCCGGCACATGCCAGGCGCGGCCGTCGAAATCCTCGACCAGCAAATATCGCGTATCGCGCAATTCATCTTCGGGGCCGCTATCGAGGACGACGCCGACAAGCGGCGCGGCGTCCGGCGCCAGCGTCTCTGCATAGCGGAAGTCTCTGCGCTGTCCGTGCCGGCGCGCGAGCGTCCGGATGATGTCGCCGCGCCGCCCCGTGTCCCGAAGCGTCTCGGACCAACCTGTTTTCATCGTCCACGCGTCCGGTCCGGCAGGCTCGGCAAGGCCGAGCATTTTGAGATGAGTGAGGCGCGCCAGCGCGAGATGACGTTTGAACCGGCCGGCTTCGGTTTGCGCGCGCGCGACAACGATCCGTCCATCGCTCATGGCGCGCTCCAATTCCCGGTCGATGCTCGTGAAACGGTCCTTGTCGATTTCGCTGTGACGCGCGCGCAGGATTTCGAGATCGCGGCGAGGGCCGAGCCGCCCGGTGACGATGTCCTCGGCCGCCTCCCGGAGCCCGTGCATGAGATAGTCTCTGGCGATCACCACATCCTTCATGCGCGCATCCCTGCCTCGGATCACGATATGCGCATGG
>JAUIEG010000746.1 GCA_030428745.1 Alphaproteobacteria bacterium | reverse complement strand
GTAATTGCCCCTACGCCCAACATGGCGGCGGCGAACACCGGGCGTTTTGGTTCGCGCCTGACAAAACCGACGATGGAAAGAACAATCGCAAGCGCGGCGCAGAGCGCAACAACCACTTGAATGGTTTTATCAATATCCCACCGCGCTGTTTTTTTCTCCTGAACCGTCTCGCCGCGCAGCGCCCTCACCGTCGCGTCGCGAATTTCAACGGCGCTTTCGGCGACGATTGTCTCAAGAGATGGTTGCGGAGCAAAGGGCCCGGCCCAGAAATGAACCACAGCAAGCAGCAACGCGACCGCACCCGCCGCAATACCGTAATATCCGAGCTTTTCAGCCAGCACCGCAAAATTCCTTGTTGCCAGGACGCCAATGTCAGGCAGCATAGGTTAATGTCCTGACACTCAAAACACGCCAATTTTCGTTAACCCGGAACAAGGCGCGATAAAACGCCAAATCGGCGCCGCGAAACGCACCAGCTTGCTTCTGGAGGAATAATGCTGGGCGACGCCGTCTGCCGCGAACCCGGCTTTGGGTCCGAATTCCCTGTTTTTTGCCGTCAGGTCACGGCAAGCCCCGAATACTCATAAGATTGTTTCGATCCGCGGCGCCACTGCTGTACATTCGAGCGAACGCGCCAAACCCTCAACAAAGAATTCATAACCGGCGCATTTTGTTGTCCAGCGACGTCATTCGATACAAACGGTCCTCATTCGTCTTATTCCCGGCCCCGGCGGATCAACTGGCGGCCCCGCAAAACATTGGGCGGCTTCCATCCATGCGGTCGCGTTCGGTCCGGTAATGGCCAGCGCCGTGTCTTTGACATTGCGGACCTGCGTTACGACCTGGCAGAAATCAACAGCGTCGCCTTCAATACGCTCTTTGTCCTGATCGTCACCAAATTCCCATAGCGCGCCGGAAGGCGCCGTCAAAACGCCCCTCGGGCGCGGCTCTGGCGCCGCGCGCCCGCGATTGGCGAATGTCCAGCCATACGTATTCACGCCGAGGATAACGATGTTCTGAATGTCGTCAGTGTTCTGACGCTCAAGACCGAGTTCGTCATAGATCGCCTGACCATGGGCCCAAGTCTCCATCTGACGGGCGGTGATGGATGATCGCGCGCTCATGCCGGGCCCCGCCCACATGACCCGCTGAGAGGGATCGGCGGCCGCGTAGGCATCAGCCAGTTTTCGATAAAACTCCGCCCATCTTCTGAACAACACCTTCCCGGAAAGGCCCTCGAGATAGGCGCTCTCAAAAACCGGCAGGCGCAACGCCGTGACGAATGGCGTCGCCTCTTTTAAAAGCTCGGTAATGGCGGCTTCGTCGGTCAGGGCGAAATAGGCGGCGAGATTCCAGACATGCAAATGCCGCAGGATCTCATTGGCGCTCCAACCTCTGAAGGCGGTTTTGCGATCAAAATCGCTTTCGTCTACCGACGAGAGAAGACTCTCCAAACGACCGGATTCACACTTAAAATCTTCGGCTTGCTTCATAAGTTTTTTGTTTAGTCCGCAGGCAGTAGCGCACGCGCCGGATAAGGCTTAGGGCTCAATTCCGGCCGGGTCATCAGGCGCCGCGTCGCCCGCCTGCACGGCAATGGGCCTCACATCGTCAATGAGGCGGTAGACAAATTTGCCGGGCTCTTCGATATGCATCATATGCGCCGAATGCTCAAACCAAACTATGTCCTTGGCCGGCGCTTGCAAATTCTCGAACCAGGCGGATGAGATTTCCGACGGCGTTGCATAATCATGGCGCCCGGCGAACAAGAACACTGGCGTATCGAGCTTCTTCAAGTCCCGATAATCCACACCGCCCAATTGCGGCAGCAATTGCATCACGACGCTCACAATTTGCGCGTCAGCGGCGAGATCAGCGTTTGAATAATCCGG
>JAUIEG010000745.1 GCA_030428745.1 Alphaproteobacteria bacterium | reverse complement strand
CTTCTTCAAATTGCGGCGCGCGATATTGAACGACGCCCGCCGAGTCCATGATGAAACCCGCGCCTTCGAACAGGACTTCATCCTGCCCTGCGAGCTGGTTCACAAAGATCAGCGGTTTATCCGTTGACGCCACCCGCGCCCGCGCCGCCATGGTGCGTTCTTCCAGGGCGGTTTTGCGAAACGGCGACCCGTGCGGCACGATGAAAAGCTCCGCGCCCTCTGCCGCGAGATGTTCTCCGGCGCCGGGCAGCCACATGTCTTCGCAGATCATCAAGCCGAGCTTGACGCCCTTGAATTCCGTCGGCGCGGGATAATGCTTGCCCGGCGTAAAGCGGCGCGGCTCGTCAAAGACGCCGTAATTCGGCAGCCGCACCTTGTCGCGGCGCGCGGCGATTTCGCCGTCAGCCAACAGGAACGCAGAATTATAAAGCGCGTCGCCTTCTTTCCAGGGTGACCCGACGATCATCGCCGGCCCGCCATCAGCGGTTTCCTTCGCCAGCTGCTCCACCGCTTCCATGCAATGGCGCTGATAAGAGGGTTTTTGAACCAGGTCTTCGGGCGGGTAGCCCGACACGACCAGCTCGCAAAAAACCGCGAGATCCGCGCCCTTCTCAGCCGCCTCAGCGCGCGCTTTCAGGATGCGCCCCACATTCCCGTCAATATCACCCACATGGGGCGCGATCTGGCAAATGGCGATGGAAAGCGTGTCGGTCATGGAATCCTATTTATGCTCTTTTTGAGCACATGTGAAGCGCCTATTCTGTCGCCTCTTCAATAGCGTGCATAGCCGCGTCGGAAAGACCGAAATGATGGCCGATTTCGTGGACCAGCACATGAACGATCAAGTCCTCGAGGCGGAGGCCGGGCGTTTCCCGCCATTCTGCGAGAATTGACCGGCGATAAAGATGCACATGATTGGGCGCCGCTTCTTCCGCCGCCGCCAGCTCGACGCCTTCGAACAGGCCCGAAAGCTCAAGCGGGTCGTCGATCCCCATCTCATCCAACAGCTCGCGCTCGGCCTCTTCCGCAACGTGGATCACCACATTGCCGCATAGCGAACGAAACTCTTCCGGCAGTCCCGCATAGGCGGCGCGAACGAGTTTATCGAACGCATCGAGATCAGGCGCCTCACGACTGGAGCCGTTCACCGCGCCGCCTCTCCGGCGGCGGCGTCGGGCAAACCGACAGCGTCGTAGATTTCTTTCAGCAGCGGCGCCACTTCCGCCATGGCCGGGCGGCCGCGCGTCATGCCGGTCCTGACCACCACCATGCGCTTGTCGGGAATGATGAAAACATACTGGCCTTCATGACCCGCGAAGAAAAACATCTCCTCCGGCACACCGGGAAAGAAGCGTTCTCTCCCGTTCTCACCGTCTCTGTTCAACCAGAATTGCGCCCCATACTGACGATCTGACGCGTCTGCAGGCGTTTTGACATAGTCCACCCAGCCTTCCGGCAAAAGGCGCTCGCCATTCCAGACGCCGTCCTGAAGATATAGCTGGCCAAGGCGCGCCCAATCCCGCGCAGTCGCATAAACGAAAGACGAGCCAAGGACGGAGCCCGAGGCGTCAGGCTCCATCGTCACCGTTGCGGCGCCGATGGGTTCAAAAATCGCCTCCTGCGCAAAGGCGTAAAAGTCGACGCCCTCACGCTCCAACACCTGACGCAAGGTGCGGGCGATGAGGTTGGTCGTCCCGCTCGAATAATACCAAACCTCGCCGGGCGCGCGCTCCACGGAACTGCGCGCCGCCATGCCGCCCGCATCCGCGCGCTCGAACAACATACGATTTACATCGGAGCGTATTTGATCGTAGTGCTCGCCGAAAGCGAGGCCCGACTGCATATGTAAAAGGTCATTCCACGTAATCAGCGACTTTTGCGCGTCCCCCTCCCATTC
>JAUIEG010000744.1 GCA_030428745.1 Alphaproteobacteria bacterium | reverse complement strand
GAGAGGTGACGAAGACGATCCGCGAGCGCATCGAAAAAGAGCCGATGCCCGCTGACGTCGAGGGTGAAATCAAAGCGGCCTACGCGGCGCTTTGCGGCGACGATGCAAAATCGCCGGTCGCCGTGCGGTCATCGGCGACCACGGAAGACGCGGATGACGCATCCTTCGCCGGACTGCAGGACACTTATCTCTGGGTGCTCGGCGCTGATGAAACACTGAAGATGGTTCGCTCGTGCTGGGCCTCGCTCTATTCTGTGGAGTCGGTCTGTTATCGCCGCCGCCAGGATTTTCCTGAAAGCGGCGTCGCCATGGGCGTCGTCGTTCAAAAGATGGTCGATGCGAGGACGGCGGGCGTCATGTTCACGCGCAGCCCCTTAACCGGCGATCGATCAGTGATCACCATCGAAGGCGCCTGGGGGCTTGGGTCCTCCGTTGTCTCCGGCGAGGTGACGCCCGACCGCTGGGTGGTCGGCAAGCTCACCGGTGAAATCACAACGCGCGATATTTCCGACAAGCACATCCGGCAATCGCCGAAGCCGGGCGGCGGCATTGTAGATGTGGCGTTGCCCGAAGCGGAGCGCACGGCGCCGTGCCTCAGCGATGAGGAGCTCCTTCAACTGAAAGACGTCGCGCGCAAAACCGAAAAGCACTACGGCAAACCGCAAGATATCGAATGGGCTGTCGAGAGCGGCACGGGTAAAATCCTTCTGCTTCAAAGCCGGCCGGAAACGGTCTGGTCCGCCAAGGACGCCGCGCCGGTCGCGGCGGCGCAAGACAATCCCATGAAGCACGTCATGAACATTTTCGGCGGAAAGCGGTCCTAAGTCATGAGCCATGATCTGCCGCTAAGCCCCGAAGATGTTGAGGAAATCGCCTCAATTCTTGCGAAGTCATCTTATGACGTGCTCGATATTGAAACCGCGCGTTTTCGCCTGCGCGTGAAACGCTCCGGCGACGGGTTCACGCAGGAATGGACGCCGATTGGCGGCGAAGCCGCGAAGACTGTCACGTCCGCCGTCGAACCGGATGTTGTCCCGGAAGAAGACGGTCTGCTCATTATCAAACCGCCGCTGCCGGGCACGTTCTATCGCGCGCCGCAGCCGGGCGCCCCGCCCTTTGTCGAGGTTGGCGACAAGGTGAAGGCTGACACGGTGGTTGCGATCATCGAAACCATGAAGTTGATGAACCCTGTTCATGCGGGCGTCGAAGGCGAGATTGTCGAGATTGTTCCGGAGAATGCCGAACCTATCGAGGCGACATCGATCCTGATGAAGGTGAAGCCGGAGTAGGCGAACAGGCATGCGCAATCCCATCAATACGCTCTTCATCGCCAATCGCGGCGAGATTGCGCTGCGCGTTATAAGGACGGCGCGGCGATTGGGTATGAAGACTGTCTTAGGCGTTTCGGATGTGGACGCGACATCGCGCGGCGCGGCGGAAGCTGATGAAATTGTGCGCCTTGGGCCCGCGCCGTCTTCGCAATCCTATCTCAACATCGAAAAGGTGGTCGCCGCTGCAAAAGACGCCGGGGCGGACGCCGTGCATCCGGGCTATGGCTTTTTGTCGGAGAATATCAACTTCGCGCGCGCTGTTGCGGACGCAGGCATGATCTTCGTGGGACCCGATCCGCAAGCGCTGGAAGCCATGGGCGACAAGTTGAAGGCGCGCGCTGTCGCGATTGAAGCGGGCCTTCCCGTTGTGCCGGGCGGTGAGGCGGAAAATGCTGAAGACGCGGCGAAGATTGCGGAAAAGACCGGTTATCCGCTGCTGATCAAGGCGGTCTCCGGCGGCGGCGGGCGCGGCATGAAACGCGTCGACAAATCCGAAGACCTCAAGAGCCAGATTTCCATGGCTATGTCGGAAGCCGAAGCCGCCTTTGGCGATCCGCGCATTTATGT
>JAUIEG010000743.1 GCA_030428745.1 Alphaproteobacteria bacterium | reverse complement strand
GCCATTCTTGAGAAAGCCGGCGGTCTGGTCGCCTTCACCGAATTCGGCACGCCCGATCACATGGGCGTTGAAACCCGCATCCGCGTCTCTGTCGGCGACATCATCGGCGCCAGCGATGGTTTTGACATTGGACTACACGATCCCGACGCCACACCCTCAACGCTGGCGCGGCCCGAGCGCTATCGCACTGACAGTTTCGCGCGCGCCGAAGTTTTCGACGCGCCGCCAAGCCTTCTCGCGGCAATCACGACTGACGTCACCCATGCGCGCTGCGCCATCGATTACCTGCCGAAAGATGACCAGACCAAATGGGCGGCGCTTCTCGGCGACAGCTGGGGCGTGCGGCGCGCCAAGGGCGACAATGCCTGCCGCGCCGCACTGGTCGACACGCCCGGCGCCGCGCAAGGCGCATGGTTTACCGACGCCGCGCACAACGCCGCCGCCAGCAAGGTGAGCGCCATTGCGCTGTCGCCGGACTCGATCGATCCGAACCGGCTGATCTTCGCCTTGCACGGACGCCTGCCGTCGTTGACCGAGGGGATGGTCACGCCGCCGAAAACACCTGGTGCGCCGGCGAATGGCGTCGCAAAGGAGTTTCTGTCCTTCACCGAAGGCGAAGGCCGCATCAACACACCATTCGCGAATGTCGCCGACATGGA
Organism: Alphaproteobacteria bacterium; assembly: GCA_030428745.1. Taxonomy (GTDB): domain Bacteria; phylum Pseudomonadota; class Alphaproteobacteria; order Caulobacterales; family Parvularculaceae; genus Hyphococcus. Next base: position 1,240 of record JAUIEG010000743.1, on the reverse strand, counting down.
TGTTTATTGCTACCAAAAGTTGCGCGCGAATTTCATCGGTCCGCTCGTCAACGGCGTTGTCCTGTTGCAGCGTCAGCAGGGCGATAACGGCCTCGACCTCCTGAAAATCGAAGCGCGCAGCGATGTTACGGCCTGCATCGATCTTGAAGAGCCGTGGAATTTCACCGGCAATGAAACGGTGTTCTACCGCTAAACCGCCAGAACGCCGTTGAAACATTTTATCCCTCATTGCGCGAAGGCGGTTTGCGCGGCATGGTGCCCGCGATCATGTGATTTCATTGAAAACGACCAAGCGTCCCTGGCCTGTTGGCCGACATTGTATTGGAAATAGAGTCGCCGTGAAAAAATCCGGCTATGGCCGGACATAATGGAGGGAGCGTGAAAAGGTGGCCAAAGGCGCCGAAAATCTGAACTGGATTGACGCTCTCCCCGATGAGATGCGCGACGATGTGGTTTCTCAAATGAAACCCCTGCGCGTAAAAGAGGGCGCGCTAATCTGCGAACGGTTCAGTCCCGTCAAAGGGATTTTTCGCATTGTCTCCGGCTCCGTGCGCATGTTCTCTCTCGCGCCGGACGGCCGGGAACTCATTTATAAATATAACGGACCCGGCGAGAGTTTTGGCGACCTCGCGACGATTGACGGCGGGCCTTACACAGTCTCGTCGGAGGCGGTGACGGATTGCGAGCTTTTGTTTCTCGCCCGCAGCCAGCTAAACGACCTTCGACAAAAATATCCTGCGCTGGAGACGGTGCTTCTCGGCTATGTGGCGAAGATCGCCCGCACCTCCATCATGTCCCTCGAAGTGGCCACCATCTTTCCCCTGCAGGCGCGTGTGGCGTCGCGCCTTGCGTTTCTCGCCGCAGGCGAACGCGCCCGGGGCAGCTCTGTGATGGAGCTCAAAATCGCGCAAAAGGACCTTGGCGTTATGGTCGGGGCTTCGCGCCAGGCCGTGAATAAAGTTCTCTCCGAATTTCAGTCCATGGGCCTTGTAGAAACCCATTACGGATCGTTGCGCATTACCGATATTGACGGCTTGCGCCGTCAGACCATGCGCTTTTCGTCAGCCGGCGCGCGGCACGCCTAAGGTTTTTTCGCAGAAACAATCGAATAATAAGGGCTTGTCTGCACCGCTTCGACGCCCGTAAACCCTGCGCCTTCGAGGAAGTTCGTCAGCTCACGAAGCGTATATTGTTTGCCTTTGGTTCCGCGCAGCATTAGGACGGAGAAAGACGCGGGCGT
>JAUIEG010000742.1 GCA_030428745.1 Alphaproteobacteria bacterium | reverse complement strand
GATTGCCTACGTTCACAATATGGCTCTTATTCCAGCACCGTGACAATATTGGAATGCTGATCCGTGAGTTCCTGCGCCGAATAGAAAAGGTCCTTGCCTTTCCATTCGCGCGCCAGCTTGTCGCGCCAGACCGGGCTCATGGGCGAATTCACGAAATAGACGTCGAAAAATCGCTGGCTCATCATGTCCCGTTCGAATTTCGGCTGGTCCACTTTTTCGCCGGTGAAAAAATCATAGGCGGTCGGTTCATGAAACATGAAGGTGGCGTTCGGCGCCGCGAAGCGTTCCTCGCCCTGCAGGAAGATCGGCACGCACATGGAGTAACAGGCCCGGCGCGAACGCACACGCGTATCGACAATATGCGTGCGTTTCATCCGCTCGATGATGCGAATCACCTGCTCGCCTTCGGCAATGGCGCCGCCCGGCGAATGAAGATCGATGACGACGCGGTCGCCCTCATTTTTCCACTCGCGCCACGCCTCTTCAAACCGGCGCGCCATCGGGGCTTCCACCTCGTTGCGCCAGGTAAAAACAATGGTCTCGGGATCGCCGCGATCGCGCGCAACGGAAAGCTCTCCCTTGTCCTGAAAGATCAGGTCATTATTTCGCGCGATCAGGAGAACGGTGAGCGCCAGCAAAATCAACGTCGCCAACGGCATCAACTGGTTTTGCTGCTTCTGGTTCACTGTTCTTAACTCTTGCGCGCGCTCCAGGGCGCACTCACCTTTGCCGGACCCCGCCTGATCTTCGGACATGATCAGCGGGCCTGACTTTTGGTAAAGGTGAGCATTCGCGCTGTTAAGAGCAAGCCCCCGGCAGAAGGAACACCCCATGAATGTCAGCGACGCCGTCAAGGAAAGAACGTCGATCCGCGCTTATCTCGACAAACCGGTGAGCGAGACGCAATTGCGCGAGCTCCTGGATATTGCGCGCTGGGCGCCGTCGGGCGGCAATCTTCAGCCATGGCGCGTGCATGTGGTCATGGGCGCCGGCCGGGACCGCCTTGTCGCCGCCGTGAAAAAGGCGATCGCCGAAAATCCGTTGGCGAATGAATCGGAAATCGCGGTCTATCCGCCGAAACTCGGCGAACCCTGGCGGACGCGGCGCTTTGAGATCGGCGAGGATATGTATGCGCTGCTCGGCATCCCGCGGGAGGACAAGCCCGCGCGCATCCAGCATCTCATGCGGAATTATGAATTCTTCGGCGCACCTGTGGGCCTCTTCTTTTCCGTTGACCGCCAGTTCGATAAAGGCCAGTGGGCCCATCTCGGTATGTTCATGCAGACACTCGCCCTCGCGGCGACTGAAATGGGCCTCTCCACCTGTATGCAGGAAGCGTGGTCGGCACGGGCGAAGACCGTTTCCGCCTTTCTCAAGCTTAAAGACAATGAGCAGCTTTATTGCGGGATGGCTTTGGGCTATGCCGACCCCTCGGCGGATGTGAACAAATTGCGCTCATCCCGCGCGCGTGTCGCCGACTTCGCCGATTTTATCACGGAATAAGCTTTATGCCGGTTCAGATATCAGTCTGCGAGACAGTGAACGCGCCGGCTGGCGATGTGTTCCAGACGGCCACCCATATGGATGCGCGCGAGTTGATCCGGCCGCATGGGCCGTTGCCCGGCATTGTCCATGTCGACGATCATGATGCGCCATGGTCGCGTGTGGGCGAGGTCCGCCGCCATACGCTGTCCGACAAGTCGAGCGTCAGGGAAGAATTGGTGGCCTTCACGCCGAATCAAACCTTCGCCTATCGCCTGACGGAATTCACGGGCGCCTTCGCGCCGCTGGTAAAGTCGGCCCGTGCGGACTGGCATTTTACGCAGCGCACGGCGGGAAGCACCAAGATCGACTGGACATATTCCTTTACGCCGCAAAGCATGGCCGCCGAGCCCGTCCT
>JAUIEG010000741.1 GCA_030428745.1 Alphaproteobacteria bacterium | reverse complement strand
GACGCGGTCGAGTTCGTCGCCTGCGGCGGCTATGCGCTGAAGCGCTATGAACGCTATCGCCGCATCGTCAAAAACGCCGAGGGCAAATGGCGCGTGCGCGACAAGCTCGCGGTGCAACAATACAAGATGAATGTGGGGACGATCACTGCGGCTGAGGAAATCAATGTGCGGCTTGCCTCATCGCGCGGGCCGAAACGGCCGGGACGCAAGCTCGGCACGGCGGAGGAGTGGTTTTTCGAAACGTTGAATGTGGGCGACGCTTTTTATTTCGCAGGCGAGGTCCTGCGGCTCGAGCGCATCGAAGGAAATGACGCCATCGTCACGCGCACAAGTGCGGAGTCGCCGAAGCTGCCGAGCTGGGGCGGCAATAAATTTCCGTGGTCGACCTATCTCGCCGACCGCGTGCGCCACATGCTCTACAATGTGGATGACTGGAAAGCCTATCCCGATCAGGTGCGCGACTGGCTGGAAAAACAGCGCGAGGTCGCCCATGTCCCCAAGCCCGACGAGCTGATGGTGGAAACCTTTCCCTATCAGGGGCGCAATTTCCTTGTCGCTTATGCGTTCGAGGGATGGCTCGCCCATCAGACCCTTGGGATGCTCGTCACGCGCCGGCTGGAGCGCCTCGGCAAACAGCCCATCGGGTTCGTGCCGACGGAATATGCGCTCTCCGTCTGGTCGCGTCAGGATATGAGCGATGTGGATATGGCGGCGCTGTTCGATGAAGACATGCTCGGCGACGATCTCGAAGCCTGGACATCGGAGGCGGTGGTGATGAAACGCACCTTCCGCAATTGCGCGCTGATCGCCGGGCTCATCGAAAAGAAATATCCCGGTCAGGAAAAGACAGGACGCCAGGTCTCGTTTTCTGCGGACTTAATCTATGACGTGTTGCGCGAACATGAGCCCGATCATCTTCTCTTGCGCGCGGCGTGGGACGATGCGGCGGGAGGCTTCATGGATATTGCGCGCCTGCAGGCGACGCTGACACGGGCGGGGGGGCGTGTCGTTCATTCACCCTTGGACCGCGTCTCACCGCTCGCGGTGCCGGTGATGCTGGAGATCGGCCGCGAAAGTGTCGCGCGCTCGGCGTCGGAGGAAATGTTGAAAGCGGCGTCAGACGATTTGATTGCCACGGCGATGGGAAGCGCGTAAATCTCCCGCCTATGCCGCACATTCGACTCAACAATGAAGTCCTGACCCCTGATCCTCTCGGCGCCGTCTATTGGGCGCGCGAGCAAACGCTGATCGTTTCGGATCTGCATTTTGAAAAAGGATCGAGTTTTGCGGCGCGGGGCGTCATGCTGCCGCCTTACGATACGCGCACGACCTTGATGCGTCTTGCCGCGCTGATGCGCCGGTACAAACCGGCCCGCGTGATTTCCCTTGGCGACGCTTTCCATGATGGCGAGGCGGAAGCCCGCATGGATGATGAAGACGCGGCGAACCTCGAAAGCCTGATGCGCGCGACCGAATGGGTCTGGATTCTCGGCAATCACGATCCGGAACCGCCCGCGCGCTTCGCCGCCGAAACGACCTTCAGGAAACGAATTGGCGCGCTGGTGTTTCGTCACGAGCCGAAAGAGGGGAAAGCCAAAGGCGAGATCGCCGGACACCTTCATCCTTGCGCGCGTGTTCTGAGCGAAGGCCGCGCGCTTCGCCGCCGCTGTTTCGCTGTAGGTGAAGACCGGATGATCATGCCGGCCATGGGCGCCTATACGGGCGGGCTTAACATTCTTGATAAGGCTTATGCGCCGATCCTGCCAAATCCGGTTGCCTGGGTTCTCGGCGCGGAGGGCGTTTACCCAATCGCCGGGGAAAAGCTCGCGCCGGACGTCTATGGCGCTGTGAAGGCGCGGGCTTAGCGATTTCCTTTCTCCTCCCTCTCCCCTTGGGGGAGAG
>JAUIEG010000740.1 GCA_030428745.1 Alphaproteobacteria bacterium | reverse complement strand
CTTTCGTCTGGATGACCGGCCGGGAACAACGCATTCCTATTTTGTTTCCGACGCGGCGGGTGAGGGCGCTGTCTTCGCCGAAGCTAAACAGCTGGCCATCGTCGATGAGTTCGCGCCTTATCTGAGCGCAGCATCGTTCGACGCTGACGCGGCGGGACGGCGGCTATCTTTCGATACAATCGGAGAGAATGAGTTGGTTCTGCGCGAGGAAAGCCGGTCCGGAGACGGAGATTGGTCGCTGGACGCGCAATACCGGTTTCAGCGGCGGTAGTCACGCATCCGGCGTCGCCTCAAACGACGAGCGCGCCCGACGATGCCGCCAGGCGCGCTCTGTCCCACAGTCTCTCCCAAACTGGCGGGACAAGTGGCGGCCATGGGACTACGTAGGCCGCCAAAATCGGTTCATGATGTTTGGAAAATTTTACGCCCCTTACGCCGCGCTGCTAAAGCGCCTGGTGTTTACAAAGGGCGCCCGCGGGGGCGGCGGCGCCCCCCTGGAAAGCCGCCGCCCGACCGCGGGATATGCGCTCCCCACGAAACAACCCCACATGGGCCAGGAACCGCACATCTCCCCCTACTTAGTAAAAGCGCAAACGGGTCGGAAAACGGGTCACGCTTGAGCGAAAAAAGTTTTTTCCGCCCCAAATTAGCCTCAAATTAGCGTCTGGGGGGATCATTCCCGAGCGATTTTGTGTTTAAGATCAGGCAAGTAGAGTTTTCAGGGGATATTCCGCAAGGTGGTCAAGGAGACCGACGAGATTGTGTCGCTGCTGGCGGCGAGCCGCGAGGGCGATGAGGCCGCCCGCGCGCGCCTCGACGAGGCCGTTTATGGCGAGCTGTCGTCCATCGCTTCAGTTTTGTTGCGGCGCGAAGGGCGGGCGATCTCCATGGCGACCCATGACCTCGTCAATGAAGCGGCGGTGCGGCTGCTTCAGTCCGCCGATGCGCCGCCGGCGGAGCGCGCGCATTTTTTCGCCCTGTCCTCGCGGATCATGCGCAATGTGCTTGTGGACGCTGCGCGCCGGCGTGCGGCTGAAAAGCGCCGCAAGATCACCGTCACCTTGAATACCGAACACGGCGCGCCGCAAGATAATCCCATGGAGCTGGTGGCGCTGGAGACAGCGCTGATGCGGCTGAAAGCGATTGATCCCGACCGCGCGGAAATTGTTGTGCTTCGTTATTACGGCGGCATGACGACGGAAGACATTGCGCTTGCGCTCGGTAAATCGGAATCCACGGTCAAGCGTTCATGGCGCGCGGCCTGCGCCTGGCTGAAGGAGGCCATGGAACATGACGAGCTCTGACAACCGGCTCGAAGCGGCGGCGCTCAAGCTTTTTGAAGATGCGCTCGATCAGCCGTCCGACCAGCGCGAGCAATGGATCATGGATCAGACGGCGGCCGATCCGGCCCTGCGCAAGCGGGTGATGTCGCTTTTATGGGCGGATGAAACCGATGGGTCGCTCGTCACCGGCGGCGCCCTCGACTGGTTTTCCGAGGCTGAAGATGCGCCGCCCGAACAGGTGGGGCAGTACCGCATTATCCGCCTGCTCGGACGCGGCGGTATGGGCGCGGTCTGGCTTGGCGAGCGCGTTACCGGGGACTTCGATCACCGCGTCGCCATCAAGGTGGTGCGCGGCATTGCGCGTTCGGAAAAACTTGCTGAGCGTTTACGCTATGAACGTCAGACACTGGCGGCGCTTCAGCATCCGAATATCGCCCAGCTTTTCGACGGCGGCGAAACCGAACGCGGCGAACCCTATTTCATCATGGAATATGTGGACGGTGCGCCCCTTGGCGACGCCATCGAAAAGACGCCGGATAAGGCTGAGCGGCTACGTATTTTCCGCGATATCTGCGACGCCGTTGAATACGCCCATCAGCAATTGATCGTACATCGCGATC
>JAUIEG010000739.1 GCA_030428745.1 Alphaproteobacteria bacterium | reverse complement strand
CTGAAAAGATCGCGATGATTTCTTCCGTGACCTGAGAAACCGGATGAATCTTGCCTTTCGGCTCCGGGCGTATCGGCAACGTGACGTCGATCTTTTCCGATGCAAGCCGCGCGTTCAGCGCAGCTTCTTCGAGCTCGGTTTTCTTCGCCTCGATGGCGTCGGCGATGCGGGTTTTGAGGCCGTTCAGGGCCGGGCCCATTTCCTTGCGCTCTTCCGGGCTCATCTTGCCGAGCGTCTTCATGCGTTCGGAAACGACGCCCTTCTTGCCGAGCGCGCTGACGCGCACTTCTTCCAGCGCGGCGCCCGTTTCGGCGGCGGCGATTTTAGCGGCGAGATCGCGTTCGAGTTGGTCAATGTCGGACATGGGGTCCGGTCTCCAGTCGTTTAAAGCACAAAAAAAGCGTCATCCTCGGATGACGCTTACCGGCAGATACCGCTTCGGTCACCCGTTCAATCAGCGCTCCTAAAAAAGAACTCGAAAAAGGTCATGGGGGACGCGGCTCCAATTAATCGTGCTGCTTCAATATAAAGAGCGGGCCCTCTTGTCGAGGGCCCGCTCCGTTTCGTGTCCGGTGAGAGGAAGCGCCGGCTTACTTGGCGGCGATCTGGGTCGGCGCAGCCTCGGCGGCGGCGATCTTGCCGGTCATCTCGGCGATGGCGTTCGCTGACACTTCGTCGATACAAGAGCGAAGGCGCGAGACGTAGAGGGGAGAACCTGCATATTCGGCCCTACAGACCTTGGCGGCTGCTGCGGTGAGGTCGGCTTTTACAGCTTCAAGATAAGCGAGATCTTCAAGGCGGGCCGTGTCGAACTCGACGACGATCTCGCGGGCGAAGGCGGGGGCTTGTGCGACGGTGAAAAGGGCGGCGGCGATGGCAAGGGTCCGGATCATTTCGATTTTCCTTTCAATAGGTTAGCGAAAGCCCGGGCGTCTCCTGATTGTTATTGATCACAACAATGCTGCGATGCACAATGAATATCATGCCGATTCATTCAGTCAAGCATTTTGTATGTGTTGCGTACATTTTTCGTGAAACTCGACCCAACCAAAAGAGAAAGGCGCCTGGAAACCCAGGCGCCTTTCAGAATCGTTTTATTCGCGGAAAGGTTGTTAGGCGAGCGCTGCTTTCGCCTTGTCAGCAAGCGCCTTGAACGCTTCCGGCTCCTTCACGGCGATATCGGCGAGCACCTTGCGGTCAACCTCGACACCAGCCTTGGTAAGACCGTCAATGAAGCGGGCATAGGTGAAGTCGAGCTCGCGGCAGGCGGCGTTGATGCGCTGGATCCACAGCGAACGGAAGTTGCGCTTGCGGACGCGGCGGTCGCGATAGGCGTATTGGCCGGCCTTCTCGACCGCCTGATTGGCGACGCGGAAGGTGTTTTTGCGGCGGCCATAATAGCCTTTGGCTTTGCCGATGATTTTCTTGTGACGGGCGTGGGCTGTGACGCCTCTTTTTACACGTGACATGTCGAGACCTCCTTAGCGCGCGTAGGGCATGTATTTTTTGACGATCTTGGCGTCAGCGTCGGCCAGCACTTCCATGCCGCGGTTCTGGCGGATTTGCTTGGGCGTACGCTTGATCATGCCGTGACGTTTGCCAGCCACGCCGGCTTTGACCTTCCCGGAGGCGGTCATCTTAAAGCGCTTTTTCGCGCCTGATTTGGTCTTCAGTTTGGGCATTTCGCTTTTCCTTTAAGGGTCCTTTCGGACGCGCAACAAGACCGCCAAGGCATGCCATCTGGCCCGGCGATCGGTGAGAAGGCGCGGGTTATAGCCGAAGAGCCCGGTATGGCAAGGGATTTCGCCCTATTTTACGAGGAGAAAGACCCCGCCGGCGAGCGCCGCAGCCGAAAGCGCAAAAAGACCTGCCTGAACCGCCGGCGGCAGGCGCTTTATCATGTG
>JAUIEG010000738.1 GCA_030428745.1 Alphaproteobacteria bacterium | reverse complement strand
ACAAACATTCCGGTCATCGCGGGAATTGCACTCTTTTTGATCTTCGATGACATGATGCAATATTGGTGGCACCGCGCGTCACACAGCTTTCCGTGGCTCTACAATCTCCACCGTCCGCATCACAACGGCGAATATCTTTCCATTCGCGTCGTCTACCGCAACAACCTTTTCTATTATCTGTTAATGCCCGGCCTGTGGTTTTCCGGCGCGCTGATCTATCTCGGCCTTGGCTGGGTTTACGCCGGCTACATCATCGTCAAAATGGCTGTCATCTATGGCGCGCATTCCGACGTGCGCTGGGACGAACCGCTTTACAAAATTAAATGGCTCTCCCCCGCGCTGTGGGTCGTCGAGCGTGTGATTTCCACGCCGGCGACCCATAGCGCCCATCACGGCAAGCATCAGGCCGACGGAGTGACCAACTACAAGGGCAATTACGGGAACCTGTTGTTCTTCTGGGATGTCTTATTCGGCACGGCGAAAATCACGCGCCGCTACCCGGAAGAGTTTGGGGTCGAGAACCTTCCCGACACTAACGCCGCAGAGCAATTGCTGTGGCCGCTGGTGCGGAAGAAACAGGCAAAAGCAGCGGCCATCGCGCCAGCTGAATAAATCAGTAGCGCGCGAGCGCCGAGCCCCAGGCGAGACCGCCGCCAAGCGCCGCAAACACCAGCAATTGTCCGCGCTTAACGCGCCCGTCGCGAATGCCGGCGTCCAGCGCCAGCGGAATCGACGCCGACGATGTGTTGGCGTGTTTATCGATTGTGACGATCACCTTGCTTTCATCAAGCTCCAGTCGTTTGCCGCAGGATTCGATAATCCGGATATTCGCCTGATGCGGCACGAACCAGTCGATCTCATGACGGCTTACCTTCGCGCGCTCTGTTACTTCGAAGACGGCGCTTGATATCTGTTCGACGGCGTTTCGAAAAACTTCCTTGCCGTTCATGCGCACCTTGCCGACAGTGCCCGTCGATGACGGACCGCCATCGGCGTAAAGATGTTTCGCCAGCCGGCCGTCAGAGGAAAGATAGGTCGCGAGTACGCCGCGCGGTTCACGCGCGGTCTGCGCCGCCTCCCCGCTCAAGACCACCGCCCCGGCGCCGTCACCGAAGAGAACGCAGGTCGCCCGATCCTCCCAGTCGAGAAAACAGGACAGCTTTTCGGCGCCAATGATGAGCGCATGCTTCACCTGCCCGGTCTGGATGAAGTCGTGGGCGATACTGAGCGCGTAAAGAAAACCGGCGCAGGCGGCCGACACGTCAAAGGCGATGCCAGGCGGCGCGCCGATCTTGTCCTGTACATAGACCGCCGTCGACGGAAAGGTCTTGTCCGGCGTCACCGTCGCCACGATGATGAGGCCGATATCCCTGGGTTTGAGCCCCGCCTGATCGAGCGCGCCCCACGCGGCGGCGGTCGCCAGATCCGAGGACGCCTCATCCTCGGCGGCGAAATGGCGCTGAGCGATTCCTGAGCGGCTACGGATCCACTCGTCCGAGGTTTCCACGATTTTGGCGAGATCGTCGTTTGTGACGACCTTTTCCGGTAAATAAGACCCAACGCCTGAAATTATCGTCTCAATCGTCGCCATCGCTCTTCCCAAACGCCGCGTATGGCCACCTTAAGCACATGTGGCGGTCATGACGACAAGAAATTCGCCGCACTGCACAAATTTTAAGATAAGCGGTTCCGCTGGCGAAAACTCAGCCCGTGAATACGTCAAAAGCGAGCGCCCCGGCGGCGAAGAGCACATAGGCGCCGAACCCCTTGGACAAGAGGTCGGCGTCAAGGTGGTGCGCCGCCTTTGCGCCCCAGGGCGCGGCGATCCCCGCCACAACGGCCATCACCATAAAGGCCGGCAGATTCACATAGCCAAGCGACGCGGGCGGCAACGCCTTGGCGGCA
>JAUIEG010000052.1 GCA_030428745.1 Alphaproteobacteria bacterium | reverse complement strand
ATTGACGCCGTTGAAGCGGTCGGCGGCGCCGGTGAGGAACAACGTCAGCGCCGCGTCAGGATCGCCGTCCTGATGATGATGAATTCAGCCGACTACATCACCCAACGCTAATCTCAAGGAACCTATCATGCGGTCTTCCAGAAGGCAGTTTTTGAAAACTTCGGCGGCGCTAGGGCTCGGCAGTGCGGCGGGATTTATGTGCGATCTCCATCGCTTCAACGCTTTTGCTGCGGATACGAGCGGTTATCGCGCCATTGTCTGCGTGTTCTTGTTCGGTGGAATGGATTGTCACGATACGGTCATGCCGTACGACACCGGCAGCTACAATCAATACGCCAATATTCGCAGCGAGCTTTTCGATCGTTATGACAATCTCGACGGCGGCTCGACGCGTGAGCGGGCTCGCCTCCTGCCGCTAACCTTAGCCAACTCATCGGATTTCGGCGGTCGCCAATTCGCCCTGCCGCCGGAACTCGGACCGTTGCACGATCTCATCGATAGCGGGGATGCGGCGATTGTCTCCAATGTGGGCCCTCTGGTGGCGCCGGTGACGCGCGCAGAATTTCAGGCGCGCTCCGCTCTACTGCCGCCGCGGCTTTTTTCGCACAACGATCAGCAATCCACCTGGATGGCGTCACAGCCTGAAGGCGCGCGCTTCGGTTGGGGAGGCCGGCTTGCAGACATTATGCTGGGAGCGAGCGCCAATCCGGATTCAACTTTCACGGTGATTTCGACCTCTGGCAACACGGTCTTCCTGTCGGGTGAGCTTGCAGGTCAGTTCGAGGTCGGGTCGGGCGGGCCGCAGGATATCCGCGCCATCAGCGAGGGGTCTTTTCTTGGCTCCAACGCGCTGCCCGGCATTTATGAGTCGCACCTGCGCGCCCGCAATGAAACGCTCGTCAACTATCTGCAGCAGGATTACGCCAACGCCGTGGGTCGGTCCATCGACGCCAATCGGACGTTGAGCGAGTCGTTCGATATGCCGGCGCCGTTCACAACGCTTTTTCCGGACACCCGGCTTGCGCAGCAGCTCCAGGTTGTGGCGCGCATCATCGCCTTGCGCGACGTTCTGGGCGTTCGGCGTCAGGTTTTTTTCGTAGCGACGGGTGGTTTCGACACCCATTCGAACCAGGCGAACAGCATTCCAAACCTTCACACGGGCATCGCCGGCGCCATGCGCGCGTTTTATGACGCGACAGCCGAGATGGGCGTCGCCAATGACGTCTCCTCGTTCACGGCGTCGGATTTCGGACGCACGCTCACCGTCAATCGCGACGGCACCGATCATGGCTGGGGCGCGCATCACTTTGTCGTTGGCGGCGGTGTGCAGGGAAACCGCATGTATGGCCAGTTTCCGCCCTCTGTTCTTGGCCATAATCAGGATTCAGGTAATGGACGGCTGATCCCGACAACATCGGTAGACCAGTTCGCCGCGACCTTTGGGCGCTGGTTTGGTCTCAATGACACAGAACTCAACGATGCGCTGCCGGGCCTTAGCGGGTTCAGCACGACCGATCTTGGATTCTTCGGCGGCGGCGTGGTCTGACCCGGCGCAAGCGGGGCTCATGCAAAAGCGAGTTTAAGGGGCAAATCATGGTCATGAAAAATGCGCTTATGCTGGGGGCGGCGTGTCTCAGCCTCTCCTTCGGCGCGGTCGCGGCGGAGACCCAAACCGTTACGCCGGCGCCGGGGCTCCTGCGGGATCGGCCGCTTGAGGAACTGACGCAATGGAATCGTCCCTCTGCAGCAAGCCGGATCGATGCGAGCGACTATGCTGATAATTACGCTAATGACGCAGGCGACGCCCTGTTCTTCGCGCCGGGCGTCTGGGTGAATGCGCTTGATCTCAACGAACCGCGGATCGTCATCCGCGGCTTCGGCGTCGGCAACAGCCAACACCGTTCCACTGTTGTTGTCTTGCGCGACGGGGCGCCGATTTCGGATGTGCACGGCGAAACCAATATGGTGGAGGTTGATCTTTATTCCGTCGCCGAAGTTGATGTGTTCCGTGGCGGCGGCGGAGACCTGATGTATGCCGGCGATAATCTTGGCGGCGTCGTCAACTTCATTTCGCCTACGGGCCGCACGGCGCCGGGGCGGACTTTACGCCTCGACGGCGGGTCTTCCATAGAACTGAGCCCCGGCGGCCAGGGACACGCCTCTGTTGCAGCGGCGAATGGCAACCTTGATTACTATATGGGCGTGACGGGCCGGTACGAAACTGGCTATCGAGATCATAGCCAGCGCATTGACGGGCATTTCAACGCCAATCTCGGCCTTCAGCTCGGACCGGAGGCGACGACGCGGTTTTACTTTGAAGCGTTGCGCAGCGACGTTGAATTTCCGGGCATGCTGACGCCGGCTGATGCGGCGGATGATCCAAGCCAGGCGCTGGCGGATGTGACGCTCGGTCCGCTCTTTCCCGGCGGACCCATCATCTACCTCGCCGACGGCGCTGCGACGGACGAGCATGGCCGGACCGTCCTGTCGGCGCGCCTCGCCAATGCAACTGCGTTCAGGGTTCTCGGCGTCGATTTTGATGCGGGGCTTCATTACGCGCGCCGCGACATCGACAATGCGCAGATTGACTATATCGGCGTCATTGAAGAGGCGGGCTCAGAATGGGGCGCGCGCCTGTCGGCGGAGCGGGCCTTCGCGCTCTTCGGCATGGACACCATGATTCGCATCGGCGGCGACTACGCGACGGGGTCGAAATCTTCGGACCGGTCTGAAAATATCGAGGGATCGCCCGGCGACCTCTTGTTCGAGAGAGATCTGACGTCAAAACGTCTTGCCGGTTTTGTGGAGGCTGCGGCGAATCCGTTTCAAAAGCTTGCGGTCAGTATTGGCGCCAAATTCACGCGCACCAGGCGACTTTTGACGGCGGATGGCGCCGACGAAGTCACCGACCAACGTTCATTCACCGGTGTGACCGCCAAAGGCGGCGTCATCTATCATCTGACGAAGACGCTTCAAGTCTTCGCTAGCGCCGTGCGGTCTTATGAGCCGCCTAGCATGGGCGAGTTGACTTCGGATGATCCTGAGGACCTGAACGGTCTGGAGGAGCAGGACACCTTTTCCTATGAAGCGGGCTTGCGCGGTCGCGTGAATGACTGGATCGGCTGGGACATCGCTTATTTCAATACGGATATTGAAAATGAGATTATCAATATCGAGGAGCCGGAAGAAAACGGATTTGGCGGGCTTTACGCCAATATCGCCAAGACCACCCATCGCGGCGTCGAAGCGGGCGTCGATATCAACCTCTTTCCGGGCCGCTTTTCACGAAGCGGCCATGCGCTGACCTTGCGCAACGTCTATAATCTAAATGACTTCAGTTTTGTGGATTCGAGCTTTCTTGGCGTTGACGGCAATAAGCTTGCCGGCATACCGACCCATGTCTATCGCGGTGAGCTGCGCTATGAGGCAACCGGCCGCTGGTTCGCGGCGGTGAATGTACAAATGGCGGGCGGCGACTATTTCGCCGATCACGAAAATGAAGTCTCTGCGCCCACCTACACGCTGGTGGGATTCAGCGCTGGCTGGCGCATGAGCGACAATACGGAGCTTTATGTTTCGGGCGAAAATCTCACTGACGCCAATTTCGTGGCGGGGTTAACGCCTGTACTCGATCAGACGACGCAGCAGGGGCGCATCTTTTCCCCGGGCGCGGGCGCTTCCATCTATGCCGGTCTGCGTTATCGCTTCTAGGGGAAGCTGGTTTCGGCTGCGCAAAGCGCCGTCAGCAAGACGGCGTTGGATCACCGTTAATAATTCCTGCTCATCGCCGCGGGTAAGCGAACGCGGCCGCTGAAATGACGGTCGCAACGCGCCGCTTGCGTGAAAGGCGTTTGCGACCTTCGCGTCGACGCCCAAAAACCGCCGTGAAAATGTTTACGCATCAGACATACCGAGAAATGACTATCAACGTCCGGCGAACTGAGCCGTCGTAAAAAACGCCCACGCATCATTCGTCTTTGGCGGAGTGTGTTGCATGTTTAAATCATCGCAAATGACTTCTCTTAAAGTCACCGGCGCCGCTTAAGGCGGCTTCGCTGCTCTTAAGGGGGTAGTGCGAGACCATTCTCAATATTTATCAAAGGGTTGATTCTGGTACCAGGGCTTTGCTGCGTTGCGATGCTAATTTTTGCATATGCGTAATAGCTGTTGTAGCGGCGCTACAGCGTGAAAAATCTTGCGGGAATGCGTTTTTGAGGGACGAAATAAAAACCGTCCATATGCGGATTAATCGCGTCTCGTCATGTCGCTGCAACAATATTGAAGGCCTGCAGAAAGCAAGTCATGATACGCATCAAGTCCGGGGGGATTTGTTATGCGCTGTCTAAAGAAATGCGCCTGGGCGCTTAGTGTGAGCGCCATTGTTGCAGCTTTGTCGAGCTCAGCCGCCGGCGCTAGCGAGAGTTCGGAGCCGCCAGTGCTCGTCATGTACGAAAAAGTCGGTATGTCCGGTAAGCGGGTCACGTTCAGCGGGCCTGTCGCCGATATTGACGTGCGCTTTCCCTTTCACAGCACTCAGATCAAGTCGGGGCGCTGGGAGATTTGCACCCGAAACAATTTTAAAGGCGCCTGTATGGACGTTGAGGCTGGCGACGAAATTGTTAGTCTAAAAAAAGAGTTCGGTTTTTTCGCCCGTGTCCGTTCCGTAAGGCCGATTGAAAGCACTGCGCCGGTCGCCGCCTTGCCGGAAGCGCCCAAACAGCCTGAAATCATTAGCGCGCCGGTTCCCGCCGCGGCGGCGTCAGCCGCTAATGCGCCGGTTCGGCCTGTCGCCAGCGCCGAGGCCGTTCTCCGGGGCCATAGCGCGCATTTCTTCAAGACCCCGATGTTCGACGGCAAGGCGATAGACGCCGGTGACAAAGACATCGCAAAGGATTTTTGCCGCGAAGCGGGGTTCGATGAAGTCGAATTTGCAGATTTCGTGCTCAGCGAGGGCCGCCCGGTCATTGGCGACCTTCTGTGTACGGACCCTGTGGCCAGCCCTTAGGTAAGGGGCTGTAGAGGAAATAACAGCAACAAAGACGTTAACCAACTAAGTTCAACCAAGGGAAGGGAACGGAAAATGAAAACGAAACTCCCATTAGGACTGAGCCGGCGGGCTTCAGTACTGCTCAGTGCGTCTGTCGGTGCGCTGGCAATGACAGCGCCAGCCTTCGCGCAGGACGAAGATCGCGGCGGTCTTGACCAGATTACGGTTACGGCCACGCGCAGTGAAACCAATCTTCAAGATACGCCGCTTGCCATTACCGCGGTGACGGCGGGAGATTTCGAAGCACGCGCCATGGACAGCATCGAAGATGTCGGTCGGCTTGTGCCGAACGCCAGCTTCGAGCAAGCACAAGTGGCGTTTGGCCGCGCTGTGACGGCTTACATTCGCGGCATCGGTCAGTATGACTTCAATCTCGCCTTCGAGCCGGGCGTCGCCTTCTATGTTGATGACCAGTATTATGCGCTTCTCGCCGGTTCTGTCTTCGACCTTCTCGATATCGAGCGGGTCGAAGTGCTGCGCGGCCCGCAAGGCACCACTTTTGGCCGGAACGCCATTGGCGGCGCCGTCAACATTATCGCCAAGGAACCTGGGCCGGAGCCGGAAGCCTATATCGATGCGACCTACGGCGCCTTTAACCGCACCGACATTCGCGCCGGATTCAATTATCCCCTGTCTGACAGTCTCTTCCTGCGTGTTTCAGGCGTCTCGAAGAGCCGCAAGGGTTATCAGGACCTCCTCGATTTCCGTTGCGCCATGTTCCAGAACGGCACGCCGGCGCTCGCGGGCGACTTCCCGTCGCTTGATCCGTCGGGCGGATTCGCCAACGCGTCGGCAGGACCGACATCTGGCGATGATTGTGTGCTCGACACTTATGGCGGCCAGGATGTTCAGGCGCTCCGCGGCTCTCTGAAATATGAAGGCGCAGGCTGGGATATCACCTTTACGGCTGACTACACCAACGATCAGTCCGAGCCTGTCGCGGATAAGCAGGTGCAGATCGTACCCACAGGCTACGATTCAATGGGCAATTTCCTTGATTCGGATATGAACGGCATTGCAGATGGGGGTATCGCTTTGCTAGACCAGCTGGTCTATGAGCCACTCTTCGGTATCAGCTATGATGAACGCTTCCTTACGGATAGCCTCTACACAACCTATGCGACCTATGCGGATCCGATTCCGGCAGGCACAGATATTCCTGGCACTTACTATAATGGAAGCGGCGATCGCGGCGGCGCCCAATTGCCTCGAGAAGCCGTAATCGAGAATTTCGGTTTTGCAACGAAAGTGAATGTCGATCTCACCGAAAATCTGAGCTTCACGCTTAATGCCGGTTATCGCGATGTTTTCACCACAGGCATCAACGATACGGACGGTTCGCCGCTCGGCGTTCAGACCGTGAAGTCGGAGATCGACCACGAACAGTGGACTGTGGAACCTCGTTTTAACTACAATAGCGACTTCATGGATCTGACCGTTGGCGGCTTCTTCTACTCGTCAAAAGGCCAGACCACATCGAACGTGTCGATTCCATTCATCCCTCTTCAGCAAAACGCTGTAATTGATTTCGACTCAAGCGCGAAGGCGGTCTTTGCTCAAGGCGTATTCCGCCCCGTTGGTCCACGCCTTGGCGTAACCCTTGGCGCACGTTATTCGGATGACGAGAAAATCGTCGACTTTAATAACGGCGCCATTGATACGCAGGTTGTTGTCGAGAGCGACAATATCGATTGGCGTGCTGGTCTCGATTATCAGTTGACCGAAGTCGTGACCGTCTATGGTTCGGTAGCGACTGGTTATCGCCCGGGCGCCTTCAACCCACGTCCATTCCAGGCGTCTCAGCTCATTGCGGTCGATCCTGAAGAGGCGCTTTCCTACGAGCTTGGCTTCAAAGGCGACCTGTTTGAAAACACGATGCGCGTGAATATCGCCGGGTTTTATACCGACTATAAACAGCGTATCACGCCGGCTGGCGGCGCCGAGTGTATCGATAGCGGCACCACGGGTGATTGTGTGGTGCCAGGCAGTCAAGTTTATGTTGTGACCGGCGAGAACACTTCAACCTGTCGGGACTTGGCGCCAGGGGAAATGCCGAATCTCGCGGCTGGCATTGGCGTAACCTGTATTCCCAAGACCAACTACATCAACACGCCAGGTACGGTTAAAGGCATCGAGGCGGAGATGGATTGGCGTCCAGTGGACGGCCTGATGATCAACGCATCTGGCGGTTGGACTCAGTTTGATGCTCCAGAACTCGATAACAACCCGGCGATTGTGAACACCGATCCGGTCTATGTGCCGGAGTGGACAGGCTCGGCAGGGGTCGCCTACGAAATCCCGGCGCCGGCGCTTGGCGGCTCCATTACGCCGCGGGTCGACTGGTTTTATCAGTCCGCAATTGCCTTCAACTCAACGACGGCAATTGCGCGCATTCCATCGCAGTCGGTCTTTAACGGCCGCATCACGTATGTAAATGACGATGGCGACTTCCAGGTTGCCTTCGGCGCTACGAACCTCTTCGACAAAGAGTACTATCACAACATCTTCGACCTGACCGCCTTTGGTCAGCCGGGGACGGAAGGCCAACCGGCTGCGCCGCGTGAGTGGTACATCCAGGTCAAGAAGAGCTTCTAAGACTGACGCAAATTAATTGCGAACCGAGCCGCCGCCCCGTATCTTCGGGGCGGCGGTTTTTTTATGGAGAGCGCTGATGGCGGACTATCAGGTCAACAAGCTGCACCCATTATTCGCAGCCGAGATGTTCGGTTTCGATCTCGATGCAACCATAAGTCCTGAGCAAATAGATATCGTTGAGACATTGATGGCTGAGTATGCGGTCCTTGTCTTGCGGGGCTTGAGACCCAGCGACGAAGGTCATAAGCGCTTTGCACGCAGTTTCGGACCGCTGGAGCTGCCGCCGAAAATGTCGGACCGGCCATCGACGATAAAATACCGTATCAGTCCGGAACTTTACGACATCTCCAATCTCGATGCGGAAGGCGCGATCATTCCCGCGGACGACCCGCGGACGAAATTCAATCTCGGCAATGAGCGGTTTCACACCGACAGTTCCTTCAATGCGTTGCCGTCGAAATGGTCGCTTCTGCTGGCCTATGAAACGCCGGAAGAAGGCGCCAATACCGAATTCATCGACACGCGCGCCGTTTATGATGCGCTTCCCGGTGATATGAAAAAGCGCCTCGATGGTCTGAAGGCGGTGCATGATCTCTGGGGCGTGCGTGCGAAATATGAATATGGCGGCGCTGTTTCCGAAGAGATGCGGGCGCTGATGCCGCCGGTCGAGCACGACCTTGTTCGGATTTCAGCTAACGGCCGCAAAGCGCTCTATATCGGCAAGCATGCTTCTCATATTACGGGTATGAATGAAAAGGAAAGCCAAGCGCTGCTTGCTGAGCTGACGGATTTGGCGACAGAGCCGCGTTTTATCTACTCGCATAAATGGCGGCCCGGCGATCTCGTGATCTGGGATAATCGCTGCACGCTTCATCGCGGCACCACGTTCAACCGCTTCCAGGACCGTCGCGATCTTCGCCGCGCGACGATCAATGAATCCGGTCCAGAAACATCTTCTACCGGCGCGCTGATGTCGAATGCGGCGCAGTAAAGAGACTATTTCACGCTCTGTTCTTTTTCGGCAAGGTCGCGCGCCAGCATGTTCACATAGGCGCGGATGGCTTCGGCTTCCTCAGCGGTCAGATAATCATGAAAGCTCGCCATGCCATTGTCTTCAAGCGCACCGCCGATAACGATTGCGCGCCAGGCGTCGGCGTTTTGCATATAGGGCGTGCGGTCGAGCTCGGGATTGGTCGGTCCGTTATGGCAGATCGTGCAATAGGTGAAGTATTTCTCACGCCCGGTTTCAAGTTGCGCCTCGGTGAAGGATTCATTTGTGGGCGCCGGCGCCGGCCGTTCGAGTGGCTCGTGTGGCGCAAGGGACGCCGCTCCCTTTAGCTTGAAAGCCATGAGAATGCCGTTTGGCGGAATGAACTTGTTGCGCTCATCAGGCGTCGCCATACCCATGGACCCGCCATACCCGCCCAGTACGGCAACATATTGTTCGCCGTCGACGCGATAGGTTGCGGGCCCCGCCATGATTCCGCGATGGCTTTGAAACGACCATAGAATTTTGCCGCTGTCTGCCGCGCGGGCTTCAAAGTCACCATGGGATGTGCCTTCGAAAACAAGATTACCGCCCGTGGTCAGCGTGCCGCCGTTCCATGGCCAGTCCCGTTCTATGATCCAGCGCGGTTCTTGTGCAACCGGATCCCAGGCGATGAGATACCCTTTCTGCATGGCGCTCATTTGCGCGCGGCGTTCCTCGGGCGTTCCTTTCAACTCCTCTGAAAGGGGCGGGTCCGTGAAGGTAACACCCGTATTCCAGCGGCCGGGGTGAACTTCATAATTTTCATCATGGGCGTAGACGAGCGGCACGGTCATCGCAGGAATGTAAACGAGGCCGGTTTCAGGATTGAAACTCATGGGATGCCAGGCGTGACCGCCAATGCCGCCAGGCAGCACCATCTGCGGGCCGTCAAGATAACGGGCGTTGGCCGTTTCAATCGGTCGGCCGGTTTCAAGATCGATCCGTTCGGCCCAGTTCTGATAAACATAAGGTTCAGCGGAAATCAGCTTTCCGTTCTCGCGGTCGATCACATAAAAGAAACCGTTTTTCGGCGCCTGCATCAGCACCTTGCGACTTTCACCATCAATCTCGAGATCGGCGAGCGTGATCTGCTGCGTGTTGGTGTAATCCCAGGTGTCGCCGGGGCTCGCCTGATAATGCCACTTATAGGCGCCGGTGTCGGGATCGAGCGCAAGGATCGACGACAGGAACAGATTGTCGCCTTCGCCTTCGGAGCGGTAGCGATGGTTCCATGGCGCGCCATTGCCAACGCCGATGAGAAGCTGGTCGAACTCTTCGTCATAAACGACTGAGTCCCACACAGTGCCGCCGCCGCCCAGCGTCCACCATTCGCCATGCCATGTGGGCAGGGCGAGTTCGGCGAGGGCAGCGTCGGACGCCGCGCCATCGGGGCCGTCCGCCGGGTTGCCGGGCACGGTGTAAAATCGCCAGACAAGATCGCCGGTCTCTGCGTCATAAGCGGAGACATAGCCCCTCACGCCAAGCTCGGCGCCGGAATTGCCGATGATGATTTTTCCTTTCACGGCGCGCGGCGCCATGGTGATGGTGTAAGGCTTTTCCTGATCGACGGTGATTTTTTCCCAGACTTTTTCGCCGGTCGCGGCGTCAAGGGCGATCAGGCGACCGTCAATCGTTCCGACATAAACTTTGCCGTTCCAGAGGGCGACGCCGCGATTGACGACGTCGCAACAGGCATGAGCGGCCTTGGCGCCGATATTTTCCGGATCGAAGCGCCAGAGAACGTCGCCTGTTGCGGCGTCGAGGGCCATGACTTTTGA
>JAUIEG010000737.1 GCA_030428745.1 Alphaproteobacteria bacterium | reverse complement strand
GGGATGGCCGTCAATTGAAAGCTCGACGGCAAGGGGCTCTCCCTCGACCGTGCGGGCGAGCGCGCCGCCCGTGAATTGCGGCGCGACCGTTGTTTCCAGCGCATGGGGCGCGGCGCCGATATAACGTCCCGCCCAGGCGGCGAGCACCGAGGCGGCGTAGCGCGCATCCGCCGGGTCCGACAACAGATGATCGGCGCTGTCGAGGCTGACGAAACTTTTGGGATGTTTCGCCGCCACGAAAATCTTTGTCGCGTTGTCGACGCCGACAGTCTGGTCGAAAGGCGCATGCATGATGAGGAGCGGTTTCTTCAGCTTCTCCGCGCAGGCGAGCACATCCTGTTTTTCAAGATCGTCCAGAAACTGCTTCTTGATCGTGAAGGGCCGGCCGGCGAGCCGCACCGTCGCCATGCCCTTCTTCTCAATTTCGTCACGGTGTTCGGCGATCTGCATGGCCACATGATCGGCCTCCGCCGGCGCGCCGATCGTGGCGACGCCTTTCACCTCGGGGATGCGCGTCGCCGCGACAATCGCCGCCGCGCCGCCAAGGGAATGACCAATCAGGATCGACGGCGCTTCATAAGTCTCACGCAGGAAATCCGCCGCCGCGACAAGATCGTCCACATTGGAGGAAAAATTAGTGTTGGCGAATTCGCCTTCCGAGGCGCCAAGCCCGGTGAAGTCAAACCGCATCACGGCGAAACCTTCAGCGCGCAAAGCGCGTGCAATCTCGCGCGCCGCCTTGATATCCTTGGAGCATGAAAAGCAGTGCGCGAACAGCGCATAAGCCCGCGGCTTCGAAGGAATGTCGAGCGCCGCCGCGAGCGCTTCGCCGCCTGCGCCCTTGAACTCGGTTTTCGTGGTTTCGCCGGTCATATCTCTCTCATTGCTGTCAGGGCCAATGTTGTGAGGCGTTTGCAATCCCCATAGGGATCGGTCGTCGCAACAATAAAGTGACGTAACCCTAAACCGTCACCGCCGCAGCCGCAGCGCGATCACGGATAAGGCCCGCCTCATCACTTTTCAGCAAGGGCTCGACGATCGAGAGCGACTGTTCGAGAAGATGTTTCGCCGCCGCACGGTCCGACCCTTCCGCCGCGCGGATTTCCGCCACAAGATCGTTGGCGTAGGTGCGTGCGTGCGCCGAAGCGTCGTCCAGCACCGTCTCACTCAAGCCCGGATCGGAGCCAAGGCGGCGCGCATCCGCGGGCGCTTCAACGAGAAGCGCAACGGCGCTTGTCGCTTCATCGATGACGCCCGGCGCCACAGGAACGGAATAATCGGGCCGCGGGGCCGCCAGCCGGCTCGATCCGCGCGTGGCGCGCACGGGCAACGCGGCGCGCATGGCGCTGAGCGCCTGCTCCACAAAACGCGCATGAGCCTCACCGGCAATATCGCGGCAGGCTTCGATGCGGTTGAGAACGACATTATCCCCCGCTTTTTGCGCGTGCCGCGCCAGGCCTTCCGCATAGTCGATAAACCAGCCGAGCCGGGCCCTGGCGCTTTGCACCTCGAGCGCGCCCCCGCCCGCTTTTTCAAGCGTGCGCGCTATTCCTTCAAGATCCTCAAACAGACTTTCCGGCAGCGCCATCACGGTTTCGCGGGCCGGCGCCAGCCTTTCGTCGGCGCTTCTGGCGAGATGATAATAAACGCCCAGGGCGCGCCAGGGCGCCTCCAGCCTGCCTTTCAGCGCCAGCAGCAGATAGCTGGCAATCGACGGCGACTGTTCGTAGACGGAAAGAAACAGCTGCCGGAGATCGTAAATCTGTTCTTCACTTAAGGACGGCGAATGGGACGGCACCACAATACGCAGGGTGCGCAGCGCCTCCGCCGCTTCCATCAATTGACGGATCTCTTCAAAATCGGCGAGCGCCGCCTCACCGCCGACAGCTTCGGTAATGCTCGCCCGCG
>JAUIEG010000736.1 GCA_030428745.1 Alphaproteobacteria bacterium | reverse complement strand
AAACCGACGCCCGCATCAAGATAATCGTCGAGAATGCCAAGCCCGGCGACAGCGCGCACCACGTTTGCTTGCTGTATGATTCCCACGCCATAGACCGACCAGTCAGGGTCTTTCTCAATAATGTCCACGGCGAAGCCTTTTCGCCGCAACGCGATCGCCGCGGTCAGACCGCCAATGCCGCCGCCAATGACGAGAATATTCAAAACCGACCTCCCTGACGCGCCCGTTGACCAGGCATCTTCGCGATTAAAGACTAGAGGCGTATCGTTTATTTGAAAAACTTATTGTCCTTATATATTTCTATCATTTTCGCTTATTGCTGAGATTTGCGTGTTTTTTGATGAGATCCCTGAGCCAGCGCAGACCCGGATCGTTCTCGCGAGTTGTGTGATACTGGATCATCTCCCGCATTTTCGGAAATGGAAACGGCATCTCGGAAATGGCAATGTCCAGCCGCTCGGCGAACAAGAGCGCGAGCCGCCTTTGCATAACCGTCAGACGCATGGAGTTGACGACCATTTCCGGCGCAACAAGGAACGACGACACATTCATGTCAATCCGCCGTTCTCGCGGCATCTCCTGCAGATGAGCCTCCGCGAAAGACGTGCGCCGGACCCTTCCCAGTTCGACGGCCACATGACCCGCATCAAAGAAGTCTTCCTGCGTCAGCTTTCGCCGCCGAAAGGCCGGGTTCTTCGCCCAGCCGACGACAACGTAATCCTCCTCGAACAACAGCTCCGTCGGATGGTCCGTTGACAGCATATATTCCGGGGAAATGATCAAATCCAGAAAGCCCTGATCGAGTGTCGACGACATGGAATCGGACGGCTGGATCGTCTCGATGCGCACGCCCGGCGCCGTCCGTTCGATTTCCTGCGTCACCGCCGGAAACAGCACCGCCAGGAGAAAATCGGATGTCCCGATGCGGAAACGGCGCTCGGATTTTGCCGAATCGAATTGAGACGATTCGGAAATCAGGACATCGAGGTCGCGAAGCAATTCTTTCAACCGCGGCTGAATGCGGATGGCGTGCGCGGTCGGGATCATCCGCTTGCCGTGTAATTGCAGGATCGGATCAGCGAAATAGTCTCGAATCCGCGTCAGCGCGGCGCTCATGGCTGGCTGGCTGACATTCATGCGCTCGGCCGCGCGGGAGACGCTTTGCTCGTCGAGCAAGACATCCATCGCCACGAGAAGGTTGAGATCCAGCCCCTTGAACCGCATAAATCCATCATATCTATTGATGATTTTTTATCAATACAAACAATTTCTCTTATTCATGAGACTGGCGCATTCTTCCTTCCAACAAAAAAATTATATTTGGGAGGGATAAAGTGCGGATCACATCAGCGCTCAACTTGTCCGTCGCTTCGGCGGCGCTTGCCATTTTTTCAGCGCCCGCGCACGCGCAAGACGGAACAAGCCAACGCGGGCTCGACACGATTGTCGTCACAGCCCAGAAAACCGAAGAATCGCTACAGGACGCGGCCATACCGATCAATGCGGCGACGGGCGAAGAGCTTCGCCAGCTCGGGGTGCTTGACGCCTCGTCCTTGAACAAAGTTGCGCCGGCTCTTTACGTGACGAACACCGGCGGCGCCAATATGGGCTATTTCGTTCGCGGGGTCGGAAACTTTTCCAATAACGGTTTCACCAACCCGGCGATCGCCTTCAATATAGACGGCGTTTATATCGGCCGCCCCTCGTCAACGATCGCCTCGTTTCTCGACCTTGATCGCGTGGAAGTTCTGAAAGGCCCTCAAGGCACGCTGTACGGCCGAAACTCCACCGGCGGCGCGATCAACATCATTCCCAACAAACCGGTTTTGGGAGAGATGAGCGGAGGCATGTCGGTTGGTTACGGAAACTACGATTCCGTCGAAGCCACCGGCTATGGCAACATCCCCATC
>JAUIEG010000735.1 GCA_030428745.1 Alphaproteobacteria bacterium | reverse complement strand
AATGGCCATGGAGCGCTGTTCGGCGCGGGTGCGTTCATGCACGACCTCTTCATAAATGTTGATGGCGACGGCGTAGGCGAAAGCGAACAGCGACAGCGTGACGGCGGCTTTTCGCGCCGCCTCTTTTCTCGTGAGGATAAAGACGACAATCGCCGCTCCGAGAAAAGCGGCGATCAACCACTGCGGATAAAGGGCGCCGGGCGCGAAAAACCGCTCCTGCGCCTGTCCGAGTTCCTGCAAGCCAAGATAAAGCGCGCCGGCGATGAGGAGAGAAGCGAGAATCGTTTGCCGCTCAATCGCGATGCCTTTACGCAACTCGCAAAATCCGTTCGCCGCCAGCATCGCGAGGAATGGAAGCGCGGGTATGAAATAGCGCATGGAGTAGCTGCCGCCGCCATGCCAGTGATTCATGGCGTAAAAGCAAACGGGCGCGGCGATGGCCAGCGCGCTGAGACCCGCCGCGATTGTGTTGCGTCCACGGACCGCATTCCAGAAAGGGAGGATGAGAAGCGTCAACCAGGGCAGGCTCTGGATAAGCGCCTTTTTCGGATAGCCCCAGAAAAGCAAATGGCCATAGGCGTTTTTCTCGACACCCACCTGATGATAGGCGTCATGAGCCTGCAGATTGATCACCAGCACGTAAAGTCCGGTGATGGCGCGCCATACGAAGTCACGCAACGGGGAAATGGCGAGCCCGGCGCCGACAAGCGCCAGCGCTGCGATCAGGGAATAAAACCGGAACGGTTTTGACAGGGCGGTCTTTACAAGGGCGGGCGCATTCACCGCCCAAACCGCGATAAGCGCCGCGCTGGCCGCGATGGCGATGGGAATATATCGCGCGCCGCTGTCGAGCCCGACCTCGTCGCCATAGCTGAAAGGTGTGAACGCGCCGAATTTCATCCCGTTAAGCAAAGCCGAAAGGATCAGTCCCGGCGCCATACCGAGGGCCACCAGAACGGGCGCCACCCGGTCCCGCGGCCGGGCGAAGAGTTGAAGCCAGAAGAAAATGATGAGCCCGGCGAGAAAAACATCCACGCGAACATTCAATCCGCACCCGATCAGGAAACCGGAGAGGACAAAGAGCAACGAACCGTTGCGCCGCTGCGCCGTCTGGTGCGCGACGACCGCTGTGAAGACCGCGCCGAGCCAGAATGAAAGCGCGATCATATGCGGCCAGATGCCTAGCGCATAGGCTGGCGTAAGCGTTGCGACGGCGAAAATCCCCGCGGTCCAGGCTGCGGTTTCCTCCGTATAAAACCGTCTCGCCAGCCCATGCGAAAGCCAGATGCTGAGCGCAAAGGCGAGCGCATTCATCAGCATCAATCCATGGGCGCCGAACACCGCATAAAATGGCGCGGCGAGGAAGGCGTATCCGCTTGGATATTGCGGCATGACCTGGCCGTCATGGGCGATGGTGAGGAACTTGGTCAGCGCCGGCGCATCCTCAACGCCGCCATTGTCGCCAATCGAAAGCGTCCCCCGCTCCGCCATGGCGCGCGCCATGTCATGATAGATCCCGCCATCGATGATGAACGGGACGCCCGGCGCCAGAAAGGCGACGACGGCGAGCAGACCGGCGATAGCGATGAAAATATGCGGCGGTTTCAAGGGCTCCCTCCCGCCGAAAAGCGGAATTCAGTCATCCTCAGCCGCAAATGACAATATTTTGTTTACGATGTCGCCCGACTGTCGGGCCGCAGGCAATTGGATGTGCGCCTTGACCGAGGCCCCGACTTCAGACCCGATCACGATCACGCTGACCCGCTATCGCGAGCCGGACTGGCTGGTCATGGAAACACTGGAAAGCCTTGCGCTTCAGGAAGGCGTTAACGGCGACGTCCTCTTCCTGGATCAGAACAGGTCGAAGTCGTTTACAGAGGCGGTGGAGGCGCTATCCACGCCCCAACTTC
>JAUIEG010000051.1 GCA_030428745.1 Alphaproteobacteria bacterium | reverse complement strand
TCGTTCCCCTCCTCAGGTGGACCATAGACAGGCCGCCAGACCATAGGAGGCGGGCGGCTTCCGGTGAATTTCAGCCTTTTCCGTAGCGCCTTTGCACTGCGAAATATAGCCTAGGACCTTCGAATTCATTCCAAACCCCTAATATCCCATTAACGATGTTGCATCAACGCATCGCTCCGGGCAACCTCCAGACACATTGCGCCCGGAATGGTTGCATCATCACCACAGCTTCCAGTCCTGAAAAATGTGAAAGGCCATTATGTCGCGCCAGCTGCTCGCCGCCATTTTCATCATGATTTCCAGCCCTTTGGCGGCCGCCGAGGGCGAAAACGCCGCCCTCCTTCATGAATTGCAGGAAAATGTCTCGGCAGCGCGGATTGAGGCCGACATCACCCGGCTGGTGAATTTCGGCACGCGGCACACTTTATCCGAAACGGAGTCGGAAACCCGCGGCATTGGCGCCGCCCGGCGCTGGATCAAAAGCGAATTTGAAGCAATCTCAAAAGACTGCGGCGGATGTCTCGACGTCATCTATGTGAGCGATTTCGTCGAGGGCGAAACGCGCATTCCCGATCGCACGGAAGTCGTTAATGTCGTCGCCATTCAGCGCGGTCAGCATGACCCTGACAGAATTGTTATGATGAGCGGGGATATCGACTCGCGTGTGAGCGACCCGCTCAACGGGACCTCTGACAGCCCCGGGGCCAATGACAACGCCTCCGGCATGGCTGGCGTTCTCGAAGCAGCGCGCGTTCTGTCGAAACAGAAATTCGCCGGCACAATTGTCTATGCCGGCCTTTCCGGTGAAGAGCAGGGGCTGTTTGGCGGCAAGATTCTCGCCAAATATGCGCTCGACCAGGGCTGGCGCATCAAAGCCATTCTCAACAACGATATGATCGGCAATATCGAGGGCGTCGACGGCGTCATCGACAATTCCACGGCCCGGGTCTTTTCCGAAGGCGTGCGCGCCGTGGAAACCCCGGAAGAAGCCCGCATCAGACGCTTTACCGGCGGCGAGGTCGATTCCGCTTCACGCAACCTCGCCCGTTATATTGATCAGCTCGCGGACGACTTCATTCCCAATCTCAATGTGATGATGGTCTACCGCCTCGACCGATTCTCGAGAGGCGGCCATCACCGCCCTTTCAATGAAGCCGGCATGCCGGGCGTCCGGATCATGGAGACCCATGAAAACTATACGCGTCAGCATCAGGACCTCAGAACTGAAGACGGCGTCGCCTATGGCGACGTGTTGTCAGGCGTCAATTTCGATTACGCACGCAAGCTGACATCCTTAAATGTCGTCGCGCTCGCGGCGATGGCGTCGGCGCCGCCTTTCCCGGCGAATGTGGAAATTGAAGGCGCCGTCCAGCCGTCGACAACGCTGAAATGGTCAAAGCCTTCGGGGCGTGCGGCGCGCAACCTCGCGGGCTATCGCGTACACTGGCGCCTGACAGACGCGCCGCAATGGACTCACAGTATTGATGTCGGTGATGTTTCTGAGTTCACACTCGAGAATATCGTGATCGACAATTACTTCTTCGGCGTCTCATCGGTCGCGAAAGACGGCGCAGAGAGCCCCGTCGTATTCCCGGGGCCGGCTGGCGCGTTCGGCGAATAGGTTATTTCGCACACGCACAATCACGGCCTGACCGCAAGCAATCACAAGAGTCTCGCACCGATTGCGCAACCTATTTGGGAATGACGCATAAGGCGCACGCGCTGCGCAAATTGAACGTGATCTTTATTGTAGAAATATGGTTACCGTTCGGTTAGGCTCCGCGGCGGGGAAACCAATTCAAACGTGGGGTGTCCAACATGAAAGCTTTGTTCTGGCTTATTCTTCTTGTGCTGGCGGCAGTCGGCATTGCGTGCATCGTCGATTATTTCGACCTCTATGACGTGCCGATGGTGGAAGTTTCCAAGCAAGAAACTATCTCCGAATAATTCTGAGCGCGCCCTGAAGCTCTCGCACAAGTTTAAACTTGTGCTGCTTCAGGGCGTGTTCTATCTACCCAACATGACGGTGCTCCCTTAACGGGAGAGAATAGGGAACGCGGTGAAAATCCGCGGCTGTGCCCGCAACTGTAAGCGGTTAGGCGCCCGCCACACGCCACCGGATACTTCATCCGGGAAGGCGGCGACGCGCTGACGATCCGCAAAGTCAGGAGACCTGCCGTCGCTGTCGTCTCTCGCCCGGCCGGGAACAGCCGATGCGAGCGGGTCATCCGTCATGGCGACTTTCGTAAACAGAAAGGAACCGCCATGACACGTCTCTCATGGGCGGCGGCGACGCCGTCTATTCTATCCAGAACCATTTTTTCCCTCTTACTCGGGAGCTCAGCAAGTCTCGCCGCCGCAAATGCGGCGGAAAATCCGGGCCCGGATGAACTTGTCGTTTCCGCCATGCGCATCCCGACGCCGCGCGCAGAAACCGGCTCGACCGTATCCGTCATTGACGCAGAAACAATCCAATTGCGCCAATACGCCTTCGCGGCCGAGGCCTTGCGTGACGCCGCCGGCGTTTCCCTCGCCCGCAATGGCGGCGACGGCGCTGCATCAAGCATCCGCATTCGCGGCGCCGCGAGCGGACAAACGCTCGTGATCCTCGACGGCGCGGTTGTGAATGACACCGCCGCCCCGCAAGGCGGATATAATTTCGCCAATCTCGACGCGAGCAACATCGACCGCATCGAAATCCTGCGCGGACCGCAAAGCCTTCTTTACGGGGCCGACGCCATTGGCGGCGTTATCGTCATCACCAGCAAGAAAGACGACGGCGCCGATATCTATTTTGAGGGCGGGTCCCGGAATACCTTGCGCGGCGGCCTTTCCGCCGGGATCGCAAGCGACGACGCCTATGGGCGTTTCTCTTTAAACGCCGCCAGAACGGACGGCGTTTCACGCGCCGCCGACGGCGACGAAAAAGACGGTCATAAATTCGTCGACGCCTCCTTCGCCGGCGGAACCAACTTGTCCCAACATTGGAGCGTCGAGACTGTTTTACGCGCAACCCGCGCGAAAGCCGACATCGACGGCTTTCCGCCGCCGCTCTTTTCACTTGGCGACACGGCTGAAACGGAAAAAACGAAATCCTATCTCGCCGCCGGCAAGCTTCGTCAAACTTTCGGCCACTATAACGGGGCCTTGTCCCTTTCTTACGCAAAGACAGACCGGAAAAGCGAAGACAGCGAAATTGAAACATTCTCATCTGACGGCAAACGCTTCACTGCGGATTATATCGCCGCCATCAACATCACAGAGACGCTCCGCATCATTGGCGGCGGCGAATGGGAAAAAACCTGGGCAGTGACATCCGGTGTCGATGAAAGCGCTACAGCGGGCGCGGGCTTTATCGTCGCGGAAGCGAGCCCCATCGACGCGCTTACACTCTCAGCCGGCGCCCGGCGCGATGAATTTTCAAATTTTGACGGCGCAACAACCGCGCGCGCCGCCGCGGTCTGGCGGTTTGATGAAACAACACGGCTTCGCGCCAGCTGGGGCGAAGGGTTTCGCGCGCCAAGCCTGTTTGAACTCAATTACGACCAGTTTGGCATTATGCCAAACCCGGATTTACGCCCTGAACGCGCCAGCGGATTTGACCTGGGGCTCGATAGAGAGTTTGACGGCGGCCATGTCGCCGTGACCCTGTTCCACACAAAGGTTACCGACCAGATCGATTTTGATTTAGCTGGAAACGGCTATTTCAACATCGCGTCAGCCCGCTCGCGCGGCGTTGAGCTGGAAGGCGCGATGCAACTGACCCCTGCGATCACCATAGACGCGACCTACAGCTTCACGGACGCCGTCAACAAAGCGACAGGCGCACAATTACTGCGTCAGCCGAAACACAAAGGAACGCTCACACTGAGCGTTACGCCGCTGGAAAATCTAACCCTTGCCGCCAGCACGCTTTTTAACGGTCGTGAGAACGATACGCCTGCGCCCAATGACGGCTTCATCCGCCTTGATCTTCGCGCTGCATACGCATTTTCCGATAGCCTCGAACTTTATGGTCGCATCGAAAATGCAACGGATGCGGACTATCAGGATGTTTCCGGTTATGGCGAGCCGGGCCTTTCGGCCTTCGCCGGCATCAGGGCGCGGTTATGATGCGCTGGCTCGCAGCGATATTGCTATTGGCGGCGCCGATCCCGGCGCTCGCCATGCCGCGCGCTGTTTCTCTCGACTATTGCGCCGACCAGTATCTCTTAAAGCTGGCTGATCCGTCGCAGATCGCCGCCATCTCCCGCGGCGCTGACAAGGATTATTCCTATATGCGCAATGCGGCGGCGCCTCATCAAAAGATCCGCCCCTCCCTAGAAGAAGTCGCGCCGTTCAACCCTGACCTCATCTTGCGGCAATGGGGCGGGGGCGGCGCAGCCGAGCGAACCTTTTCACGCTTCGGCGCCAAAGTGGTCACGCTCGGCTATCCGGAAGATTTCGACGGCGTGAAAGAGAACATTCGTCTCGCAGCAGACGCGCTTGACCAAGCGGAAAGAGGCGACGCCTTGATCGCGGAGATGGAGCGCCGCCTCTCCGCGCTCAACGCACCAGCGCACGAAAAGCGAATAAATGCGCTTTATGTGACGCCCGGCGGCGTCACCGCTGGCGCTCATACGATGATCGACGCGATGATGAACGCGGCCGGCGTCGTCAACCTTACAGCGCAAGCCGGCCGGTCATACTGGCCGGCGCTGCCCGCCGAGGCCGTGTTGACGGCCCCACCCGAATTGATTGTGGCCGGCTTTTTCAACTCTGTTGATGAAGACGTCAATTACTGGTCTGCGTCGCGCCATCCGGCGCTACGCAAACTTTTTCAGCGAACGCCGACCGTCAGCCTTGGGCCCGACGTCGTCAGCTGCGCCGCATGGTTTTCTGTTGATGGCGCCGAGGCGATAGCGAAAAGGGCGGCAAAACCATGAAAGACCATCCGCAAAACGCGCCGCGCGTTGTCTTTATACTCGCATTGGCGAGTGTGAGCATTGTTCTCCTCTCCTTGTTCATCGGCCCCGTTTCAATTCCAGCGGCGAAGGTTGTCAGCGGGCTCATCGCCGGCGACGACGCGATCGCCGTTATCATCCGTGAAATTCGTCTGCCCCGGGCGCTCGCCGCGTGGCTTGCCGGCGCCTGCCTCGGCGCCGCCGGCGCCGGCTTGCAGGGGCTGTTGCGTAATCCCCTCGCCGATCCGGGCGTTCTCGGCGTTTCCGCCGCCGCGGCGTTGGGCGCGATCATGGCGATTTACTTTAATCTCGCAGCGCTCGCTTTCTGGGCGACGCCGATTGCCGCCATATTATTCGCCCTCGCCGCCACAGTGCTTCTTTACGCCCTTGGCGCCGGACGGGTCTCTACTGCGCGTCTCATTCTGATCGGCGTTGGCCTGTCCTCTTTCTGCGGCGCGCTGATATCTCTTGCCATGAATCTCGCCCCGAACCCGTTTGCGCTTTCCGATCTCGTTAACTGGCTATTCGGCACAGTCGCCAATCGCAGCATTGACGACCTCGCCCTTGCGGCGCCTTTCGCCGGTCTCGGCCTCGCTCTTGTTTTGCTATCAGCGCCCGGACTTGCCGCGTTGACGCTGGGAGAGGAAACCGCCGCCAGCCTCGGCGCCAATCTCGCCCGCGCCCGCGCTTTCGTCGTCATCGGCGCCGCGCTGCTGGTCGGGGCCAGCGTGTCCGTCGCCGGCGCCATCGGGTTTGTCGGCATCGTCGCGCCGCATCTGGCGCGCGCCTTTGCCGGACAAAATCCGGCGCGCATTTTGATTCCAAGCGCGCTGCTTGGCGGAATCATGCTCGCGGGCGCAGATATTTTTATACGCATCCTTCCCTTTGATCAGGAGTTGAAGCTCGGCGTCGCCGCAGCGCTGATCGGGGCGCCCGGCTTTATCTGGGTGGCGGCGACAAGCCGGAGGATGACGTCATGACGGCGCTCCTTTCCCTCGAAAACATCGCTTGCCGGATCGACGGCGCTGCAATTCTCGAAGACGCCTCGCTCAACGCCGGCGCCGGCGAGTTCATCGGTCTCGTCGGTCCTAATGGCGCCGGCAAGTCAACGCTGTTGCGCGTCGCCGCGGGCCTGCAGAAACCCACCACCGGCGTTTGCCGGATCGACGGCGCGCCCGCAATGACACTCTCCCCGCCGGAACGCGCGCGGCGCCTTTCCTGGCTGCCTCAGGCGCGCGAAGTCGCCTGGGCCATGACGGCGAGAGAAATCGTTGCGCTCGGTCGCTTCGCCTGGGGCGCCGCCCAGCGCGAAAACGCAGAAGACGCCGCTGCAGTCACACAAGCGCTGCAGGAAGCCGGCGCCGCAGCCTTTGCGGACAGGCTGGCTCACACATTATCCGGCGGCGAACTGGCGCGGGTGCATCTGGCGCGTCTCCTCGCCGGGCGAACGCCGATCATTCTCGCTGATGAACCTGTCGCCGCGCTCGACCCCGCGCACCAGCTCAGCGTCATGAAGCTCCTGCGCGCCAAGGCGGATGAAGGCCGCAGCGTCATCGCCGCCTTGCATGAATTGCCGCTGGCGGCGCGTTACTGCACGCGAATGATCATTTTGCACAAAGGCCGCATTGCCGCCGACGGCGCGCCGGCGGATGTGGTGACCCCTGCGGTCCTCCGCGATGTGTTCGACGTCAACGCAAACATCGACTTGGTCAGCGACGTATTGCGAATCCATCTCGACCCGCTTGGCTGATTAACGTTGCTTGCGCCAATAGACTTCGCCAACGCCGAGCCGGCGCGCCTCGATACGCGCGGCGATAAAAAGAATGTCCGAAAGCCGGTTGAGATATTGCAGCGCATGCGCCGCTTCCGGCGCGGTCCGGTGAAACGCAGCCATCGCCCGTTCAGCCCGGCGGCAGACTGTGCGAGCCACATGGCAAAACGAAATTTCTTTGGCGCCGCCCGGAAGGATGAATTCTTTCAACGGCGGCAGCGCTGCATTCAACTCCTCCGCCGCCCCATCGAGCCGCTTCACATGGTCTTCGGAGAGCATCGGACTGCCGGGAAAAGATAATGCGCCGCCAAGATCGAACAGATCATGCTGGCTCCCGGCAAGCGTTTCTTTCAACACGCCCTCGGCGCCATTGGCGATGACGACGCCGAGCCAGGAATTCAGCTCGTCCACATCGCCAATGAGCGCGATGCGCGGGTCGTCTTTTGCGAGCCGGGTTCCATCGGCGAGCGAGGTTTCCCCCTTGTCGCCGCCGCGGGTAACGATTTTGTTGAGTCTGTCTGGCATGTCCTCAGCCTACAATAAAAAACGCCCGGCGGAAATCCGCCGGGCGTCGTCGTAAAGATGCGGTAGTTTACTGCGCTGGCGCCGCGATACGCTCCCCTTCAGGCGGGACGTTTTTCTGGGCGATGGTGTCGAGCCGCATGAGCTTCTTGATGAGCGGCGAGATTAGCAACATTACGACAGCGATGCCCATCGCGACGTAGCCGACATTGGTATAAACCTCGGCATAGGTCGCCTTCGCCGCCGCCACATCGGTGAGCTGGCCGCCAATGGTTTCCGCCCCGGTGCCGCGCGCAATGACGCCCGCAAGATAGTTCGACAGACCGGAATAGAGGAACCACGAGCCCATCGCCAAACCGACAACCCGCGCCGGGGCCATCTTGGTCACCGCGGACAGGCCGACCGGCGACAGCATAAGCTCACCCATGGTGTGGACCCAGTAGACGAGGAAGATGAAACCGACCGCCGTCATACCAACAGCGCCCGAAACCTTCATCCCAGCGACAAGCGCAAGGAAGCCAAGTCCCACGAGGAAAACACCGCCGGCGAATTTGACCGGCGTTGACGGCTCCATTTTCCGTTTGGCCAGCGCAATCCACATCCACGCGAAGACTGGCGCGAAGATGAAGATGAAGGCTGCGTTGAGCGATTGAAACACCGGCGCCGGCACTGACCACCCGAACAGAGAGCGGTCAACCAGACGGTCAGTGAAAAGATTCAAGGACGAGCCCGCCTGCTCAAACAACGCCCAGAACGGAATCTGCGCCAGCACAAAATAGATCGCGGCGAACATGCGCGAGCGCTCATCACCTTGAAGTTTCGTAACAGCATAGGCGCAAAGTCCGACAAAGACAGCGATGCCGAGCATGCCGACAAACCAGTCCGGAATGAGATGCGCGTTCATCACCATCAGCATCGACACGCCGATGATGATAAGTCCGACGAGATAACACCCAAGCTCCACATTGATCGGACCAATGAGGGATTGCTTCAGCTTGGCCGGATTGGGCGGCTCGGCGGCGCCGTCGAGATATTTTTGTCCCCAGAGGAAGACGAGAAGACCGAG
Organism: Alphaproteobacteria bacterium; assembly: GCA_030428745.1. Taxonomy (GTDB): domain Bacteria; phylum Pseudomonadota; class Alphaproteobacteria; order Caulobacterales; family Parvularculaceae; genus Hyphococcus. Next base: position 2,205 of record JAUIEG010000051.1, on the reverse strand, counting down.
CAGCATCCCAAAGCCCGCAAGGCCGAAGCCCCACGCCCAGCCGTAAACAATGCCAAGTATGCCGCAGGTGATGGACGACAGGAACGAACCGAGATTGATTCCCATATAGAAAATCGTGAATCCGGAATCGCGGCGCGGATCGTCATAGCCGTAAAGAGAGCCGACAATTGTAGAGATATTCGCTTTGAGATAGCCGACGCCTGCGATGATCAACGCAAGGGAAAAATAGAGAATATTGACGTAGAGCGGCTCCTTCTCGATGCGGGTCGTATAGTCCGCCGTTGAAATCGTCACCGGCAGGCCGACAGCCGCCGGATCATCAATGATCATTTCCGAAGCGCCGTCATTGAAGGAAATCTTTGACGTACCCGATTCTGAAATGATGACCTGATCGGCGTCGCCGCCGCGGCCATCGAGCGTCACCTGATACTCACTGCCTTGATAGGTGAGAATCTCTCTTGAGCCCTCCCCCTCGAACGCCATGCCGAAATGGCCGAGCACCAGCAGGATGGCGCCGAAGGTCACCGCCTTGCGCTGTCCCAGATACCGGTCGGCGAGAGAGCCGCCGATGATGGTCATGACATAAACCAGCGCGGTGTAGGCGCCGTACATCAGCGCCGAGCGCTGATCAGAGAACAGAAAGTGTTGCGTGAGATAAATGATGAGAAGACCGCGCATCCCGTAATAGGAAAAGCGCTCCCACATCTCTGTAAAAAACAGGATGGCCAAGCCTCTCGGATGGCCGAAGAACCCCTTACTGGCCTTCACCGCGTTCGGCGTTGTCGATACGTCAATCGCTTCGCTCATAAATGCTCCCTCTTGCGGCTGTCCCTAAAGACGCTCGCTGGATATTCGCCCCTTCAACGCACCCCCAAATTTTCTACCGGGGCGCGCAATTGGCGCGCACTGTAGGCCGAAAAGCGCCGCCAAATCCAGAGCTTAGGTGGATTTTGCGATGAATGGGGCGCGGCGAACCCTTTTGCTGGCGCAATCTTTCACACGATCGTGTCCGGAGTTCGCGTTTCGTACAAGGTCGCCGAAATTCAGGGCAGCGACTTCTCGCCGCCGGACCGCGCCGCTATTTTGGTTTGAAAAACAACGCCCGCGCGAGGCCGATGGCGGAAATCAACAGCCAGAACATCTCGATCACAAAGGACGCCGCGTTGAATGTGCGCGAGAGCGAAAAGAGAATGAGCACCGCGCCAACGCCATTGAGCGCCGGATATAAAGGCTGGCGCACATCCATGCGCCCCACCTGTGACAGGAAATAAGTGCCCACCACGAGACCGACGCCGGCGAAGCCGACAAAATCAGAAAGCGCCAAATCCATCTGCACTGTTTAGATTATTCCGCCCGGATGTCGAGCTTGTTCGGGGGGCGCATCAATCAGGGGGCGCATCAAAATGCACGCACAGCGAGAAATCCGACCGCAAGACAGCCCGCCAGCGCAAGGGTCATCACAAGGCCGTCACGGGCGGTGATGGCGACGCCGAAAAGCACAACCGTCCAGGCCGGCGCAGCCACGGCAAAAGGAACGGCGTCAAACGGGATCATGACAATCCCAAGCGCCATTACAAAGATCGCCGCCGCGCGCCGCATCGCCTCACCGGCAGCCCAGGTCCATCGCTGCGTAATCAGGTGATCGACAAACCGCAGCGGCTTGTCCAGCTTGCGGCGCATCTCCCGCAGCTTTTCTTCGGAAATAGATTGCTTAAGCGCGACGTCCGGAAGCCAGGGATGGTTGAGCCCCAGCGCCATCTGCAGCGCCAGAATGGCAATGACGACACCGACAATCGCCGCAGCGCCCGGGATGACGGCAAGCGGCGTGCCGCCGACGAAACCGAGCACGATAAACAACGGACCGTAACTGCGGTCGTTCCATGCCTTGAGAACCGCCCGCAAACTGACCCGCCCGTTTTCCGACCGCGAGATGGCGTCATCGACGATCGATTCAAGCGGCGCTTCGCCGTCCCCTATGGAGTGGGATTGTTTTGATGCTGTCATGACAAAAGAACACTGGCGCAGAAGAGCCGTTCCGGCAAGACGCGAAACGTTCGCGAGCAAGCGTGTCTAATTAGGCTGCCCTGTAACTAGGCCTGCATCGTCCAGCCTTCAACGCCCATAGCCGCCTGACGAACGGCTTCTGACCGTGTGGGGTGAGCATGACAGGTGCGGGCGATGTCTTCCGAGGCGCCGCCAAACTCC
>JAUIEG010000734.1 GCA_030428745.1 Alphaproteobacteria bacterium | reverse complement strand
CTGATCGAAGGGCGCGGCGCGACCGTGTCTGTGTCGGCGCCGGGAAAATCGAAATACAAGAAAGGCCAGCGCGTCTTTCACCAGAAATTCGGCTACGGAAAAATCGCCGCCGTCGAAGGTCAGAAATTGACCGTCAATTTTGAACATTCCGGGCCCAAAAAAGTTATCGACACATTTGTAGAGGCTGCGTGAGCAAACAATCTTTCAAACTGACATGGACCGGCGCCAAAGCGCCGCTGGAAGCATTCGGCGACGCCCTTGGCGAATTATTGTGGCCGCCCGCGGGCGCCGTCAGCCTTACAAAGGACGATGCAACCGTTGAAGACGGCGCGAGCGCCTGGCGGCTCGACGCCTATTTCGAAGATCAGCCCGATATGGACGCGGTGAACGCGCTGGCCGCCGAATACCGCGCTGGCGACGCGGCGACTGAAGAACTCCCCGACATCGACTGGGTGGCGCATTCGCTGGAAGGCCTTGGGGTCGTGCGCTGCGGGCGGTTCGTGCTTTACGGCGTTCATGACGCGGATAAGCTGCCTCATGAAGACGGCGATATTCCAATCCGCATCGACGCCAATATGGCGTTTGGCACCGGCCATCACCCAACGACGGCGGGCTGCCTTACCCTCCTCAATCGCTTTGCCGGTTTCGCACCCAAGAAAGTGCTCGATCTTGGATGTGGGTCGGCAATCCTCGCCATCGCGGCGGCGAAAGTCTGGAAGCGGCAGGTGCTGGCGACGGATATCGATGAGGACTCCGTTGCGATTGCGGCGGAAAATGTCGAGCTGAACGACGCGGATGACTATGTCATCACCCTTGCCGCTGACGGCTTTAATCATGACGTGATCAAAGACGCGGCGCCGTTCGATTTTGTCTTTGCCAACATCCTCGCGGGCCCCCTCGCGGAAATGGCGCCGGGCATGGCCGAGCACGTGGCCAAAAACGGCCGGGTGATGCTGGCCGGCCTGATGACCGAACAGGAGGCGGGCGTTATTTCCGCCTATGAGGCGGCCGGTTTTCGCATGATCAACCGTCTAGACCAGCCTACATGGCCGGTATTGCTCTTCGTGAAATCGTAACCGCGCTCGCTCTTGTGGAGAGCTCGCCAAAGCGCGATATTTCCAATAACCGCATTTCAGCTTTGGACAAATTCATGTTTCAGACATTCGAGCCCGTCTCCGACCGTTCTTTCGCCGGAAAGCATATGCCGCTTCTGCGCGCGGAAATGAAGAAACAGAATCTCGACGGGTTTCTCATTCCCCATGATGACGAATATCAAAACGAATATATTCCCGCTTACGCCGAGCGTCTGATGTGGGCAACGGGATTTTCGGGGTCCGCGGGGGCTGCGCTTATTCTACAGGATAAGGCGGTGATGTTCACTGACGGGCGCTACACCCTGCAAGTGCGCCAGCAAGCTGACGGCGCCTTCTTCGATTATGTGGATTTGATTGAGACGCCGCCGGCCGCATGGCTTTCAGAGAATGCCGCAAACGGCGCGCGTATTGGCTATGATCCGATGCTGCACACAACAACCGGCGTCAAAAAACTGAAAGTCGCGGCGGAAAAGGCGGGCTTTGAACTTGTCGCCGTCATGCAAAATCCCGTGGACGCCGCCTGGAAAGATCAGCCGCCGGCGCCGCTGACGCCGGTAAAGCCCCATGACCTTCAATTCGCCGGCATGTCATCGGAAGACAAGCGCAAGGAAATCGCCGCAGCGGTCGCGAAAGCCGGCGCCGACACGGCACTCATCACGGCGCCGCCGTCAATCGCCTGGCTTTTCAATGTGCGCGGACAAGATGTCTCCCGCTCGCCTTTGCCGCTTGGCCGCGCCCTGATCAACAAGGACGGCACGGCGACGATGTTCGTGGCGCCGGAAAAGGTCGGAAACGATCTCCCGGGTTTTCTAGGCGACGATGTGGATA
>JAUIEG010000733.1 GCA_030428745.1 Alphaproteobacteria bacterium | reverse complement strand
GGGCTCTGATTTCATCCTTGAGTTCGGCCGTCTGTCCGGCGGCGGCCTTGATCTGTGTTTCGGTGTTGGCGGCGAGCGCGGCTTCAAGCGCCTGGATCGCGCCCACGAGGTCGCCGTCTTCCACATTAGCGGCATAGCTGGCGCCGCCCTTGCCGCTTGCCCGCACGGTTTCAGTCATCCCGGCGAGCCAGTCTTCAAGATCCGTATAGAAACGGTTTTGCGATTGCCCGGCCTGAAGGTCGAGAAAGCCGACGATCAAGCTGCCGCCAAGACCAAAGAGGGAAGACGAAAAGGCGGTGCCCATGCCTGACAACGGTTCGCGCAGATTGGCGATCAACTGTGAGACGGCGTCTTCCGGCGCGCCGCCCGCGGTGGCGAGGCCGTTGATCGTGGCGGCGACGGCGTTGACGGTTTCGAGAAGTCCCCAGAAGGTGCCGAGCAGGCCGAGAAACACGAGAAGGTTCATGAGATAGCGCCCCATCTCGCGGCCTTCATCCATCCGTGTGCCGATGGAATCGAGAATGGCGCGGGAGGATTCCGGCGAAAGCTTGCCTGAGCGGGTGTCCGCATCGAGGAGAAGCCGCGACATGGCGCCGATAAGGCTTGGCGCGCGCGGCAGGCGTGAGCGCGCGGGGTCGACGGATTCGCGGAACGCCTCCACCCAGCGGACCGCCGGATCAATGACCCCGGCCTGGCGCAGATTGTAAATGATGCCGATGGCGAGGACGCCGAGGATAAGGCCGTTGAGCGCCGGGTTCGCTTCAAAGGCGTCCAGCAGCAGCGGCGACGGCTGCGGGCTCCAGGGCGAGAGATAGTAAATGATCGCGCCGACCACGAGCAGGAACAGCAGCATGTTCATGATATAGCGACCGGGCCGGACGAACTTTACCGACCGTTCAAGCGAGCGCGCCATGGATTTCCCCTTGCTCTAACCACCCCACAAGTTCCGTTACATTATTCAAAAAGCGGGCCGGGGGATACTTCTTGGCGCCATTCTGTGACGCTTTCTTCGCTGCTTTTCCGCCGCTGTTCCGGCGGGGCAACGACTAATGCTTCACATCACGCACAAGATGCGCAGGATTGTCACAAAAATCTTGCGCACATTTTGCGCATTTTCCTTGACGTGACAGTTAGATGACACGTATATGACGGTTTAGTGACAAACATCGTCATGATTCTAATCACCCATTTTTCCAACGGAAAGGAGCATAAAATGAAGATAAAACAAGCTCTTGCCGGGATCGCCGTGACACTCGCCTTTGGCGCCGCTGCGATCGCTGCTGATTTCGGGTCTGCCCCCTCCGATTTTGAGGCGCTGACTGTCGACTATTTTGGGGAGCGTCTGACCGACCCCCGCGCTGCGCGCTACGATTTCACGGGCGAGCCGTATCAGGTCTTTGCCGATCTCCGCGGATATGAGGGCGTGCCCTGCTGGGCCGTGGATGTGCGTGTGAAGGCGCGCATGCCAAATGGCCGTCTTGGCGGTTATGTCCCCTATACGGTGCTGTTCCTCGATGGCGAGGCGATTGCGCTTGAAGCGGATGTGATCCGGATGGTTCGCGCCTGACGCGCCACCCAATCGACGAACCAAAAAACGCCGCCCCATGGGGCGGCGTTTTTCTTTGCCGGGTTGTTGTAGGCGATCAGAGATCGCTGGCGCTCATCACTTCGATCTTGCCAAGGTTGAGGGACCGCACGCCTTCCTCAATTTGTTCGCGATCGCCGACGATCACCCAGATGAGTTTTTCAGGGTGAATCACCTCCGCGGCGGCGGCGGTGATGTTCGGGATTGTGAGCGCTTCATATTTGTCCTTCACCGTCGCCGGATAATTCCACGGACGGTCATAGCGCGCGCTCGATGTCAGGCTGCCCAGCACATCGCCTGAGGTTTCATAGGAGCCCGGGAGGGAGCGGACATTGTTG
>JAUIEG010000050.1 GCA_030428745.1 Alphaproteobacteria bacterium | reverse complement strand
TCTACCAACAGGCGATCGCGATGGGGCGTTTTGGCGAGCCTGACGAAATTATCGGGCCCGTTCAGTTCCTTGCCTCCGAAGCCGGCTCCTATGTCACCGGTCAAACACTGCATGTAGGCGGCGGCATCGGACAGATTCTTTCTATGCCCGTCGTCGTCGAAGAATAAGCCCTGACTATGCGGCGGATTGGTTCTTAAAGAACTCAATGACGTCTTTTGAAAAAACGTCAGGCTCTTCCATCGCCGCAAAATGTCCGCCCGACGGCATCTCGCTCCAGCGCGCCACGTTGTAAGCACGCTCCGCCAGTGCGCGCGACGGCATCGGATAAAACTCACCCGGAAAATGAGCAAGCGCGGTCGGCACTTTCACAGGGCCCATGGCGCGCTGACCAACTCGGCTGGCGTAGTACATCCAGAAGGATGAAATGACATTATCCGTCACCAGATAGCTCATCAAATTGGTGATCAGATGATCCTTGCTGAAACGGCTCTCAATATCGCCTTTCGTGTCGCCCCAGCGCCAGAATTTTTCAACGACCCATGACGCCCAGCCTACCGGATTGTCGTGCAGCGCAAGCCCAATCGTTTGCGGTTTTGTCGCCTGTTCATGGTGATAGCCGCTTTCGGCCTCCATCAGCACTTTTACATCATTCCAATAGGCGATCAGTTCCTGATCGGCGTCCGGACCCGGGGGCGGCCCCATGAAGAAATTCAAATGGATCGCCTTTACAACATCGGCATGGTTCATGCCGAGCTGCATCGTCACGGCCGAACCCCAATCGCCCCCTTGCGCAAAGAATTTGTTGTAACCGAGCGCGTCGACCATGAGCGAGCGCCACATATCAGCGACTTTCTCAGGACCAATCGGGGAGCAAGGCCGGCCGGACCAGCCATAGCCGGGCAGCGACGGAACCACGACGGAGAAACCTGCATCAACAAGCTTCGGGATTGTCTCCTGAAACTCCACAACAGAACCCGGCCAGCCATGGGTTAGAATGATCGGCGTCTTCTGTGCACCGTCGCCTTTGACATGATAAAAATGAATATCAACGCCATCGATGTCGGCCTTGAATTGCGGCCAGCGATTAAGCGCGGCTTCCTGCGTTCGCCAATCATAGTGTTCGCGCCAATAGGCAACTAGGTCCGCAAGATAAGAACGGTCCATGCCATATTGCCATGACTCGCCTTCTACGGGCTCATATCCGATCCGGGCGTCGCGGAGACGCGCTGCAATTCGGTCGAGAACGGATTGATCGACATCGATCTTGAAAGGCCGCACATCCATGACTGGCTCCGCATCAGGAATTTGCGGAGCAAGATAGCGGAGATCGTCAGCGAGACCCAACCTCAAAGACAGCGCATGAGCGATCAAACAGCTTCTTCCAGCGCGCCGCGCACATAAGCGTCCATCGTCCCGGCGCATGTCGCTTTATCGTCGCCTTCCGGAAGGTCCTTATAGCGGGCGATTTCACGCACGACCGGCACGGCGATACCATCCTCGGCCGGGGAAAAATCCACGGTCAGTCGGTCGCCAGTCACAAGGCCGCCCCACTTGCCATCAGCCAGCAAGTCGATAAACGCAAACCGCGTGGTGACGCTGCCTCTTCCATTTTCAGGATTAAGCAGTGTCTCGCCAGACTTTTCGATCATCAAGGGGACAATCCATGGCGGAATCGCATATCCTTCGCCGACAGGAATTTTCGGGCAGTAGTCAGTCAGCTCGCCCATGCCGTAACCATCATTGAAATTATATGGCGTCAGATTGAAGAAACGCTGGCATTGCTCGATGAAATCCGGCGGCAATTGCGCGCCCTTTTTCCCACCGCCGACAGTGATGACCGTGTCAGGATGAAAACATCCATCGGGAAGTCCCTTGGCTTTCGCCGCCTCAACAACCCGGTAAAGCATAGCCATCATGCCCGTAATCAGGACAGGTTCGTCACGGCGCGAAATCAGATGCTCGAGAAATTCGCCGAATTCTTTCTGTATGATTGCCTGACGCGCGGCGCTTTTCTTTTTGAACGCCTCAATCTCGCTCGGCATTGCCGTGCCCGCGGCGATGGCCCGGTTGAGCCGCATCATTTCGCTCATTTCGACAGCGCTTTGCGGCATTGTAGAGATGTAATGGACGTCGCCCGGAATACCGCGCATTTCAGCAAACCGCGTCACGGAGTCCGTGGCAGTATAGCTGCCCATTTTCGGCATCAGCAGGAACATCGGATACTTTTTGCCGTAATCCTTTCGGTACGCGCCAATGTTCCACTTGAGATTGCGGTCCATGCGCACCGGCTGCACTTCCCGGTCAGCGGTCGAACGCGGAATGAAACTGTTTTTGCCTGACGTGCCGCTGGAGCTGACGACGTGATGGCCGCGACTGCGAAGCTCAGCGATCCATTCATCCATATCCGAAATCTTGGAATAGTCCATGTCTTCGATCGGTTGCGTGGAAAGCGTCTGGAGCCAAACAGTCATGTGACGCCATTTTCCATTGTCGATGAAGCTTTCCGGATAGCTCTTGTAAGTTGCATCGGAAAACAGGAGCGGGATCAGTTCCTCAAAAGATCTCGGATCATCGATGCCGCGATCCTTGGCTTTCTGGTCAAGCACCTTGATCTGTTCGCGCCGCTGCGCGAAACGCTCTCTGGCGGCGTCCAGCTGAAGTTGACGCAGATTACCTGGCACGATGCGAAAAGGATCTTCGGTTTCCGTTAAGGACAATATCTTGTCGAGCGCGCTCATGTCGCCGCCGCCTCGTCAAAATTCGTTCCGACAGAGCGGTGCTTCCATTTTTCAAACGTCGCCATGGTATGTTGAAGTTTGCCGTTGACCATGGCGAAAGCGTCGTCGCCGACAACATAATGCGCTGGAAGCTCGTCACCCTCGACCATTTCAATAAGATTGCGCGCAAGTTTCGCCGGATCGCCCTTTTCCGTGCCGCCATAGGCGCCCATCATCTTGCGTGTCTTCCCGCCTGGGGTTTCATCATATGCGGCGATTTCAGTTTTCGCTTTCGCGAGTGAACCGAGGGAAAATTTTGTCCTGAACCCGCCGGGCTCTATTGCCATGACGCGAATTCCAAGCGGCGCAACTTCAACCGCAAGCGCATCGCTCAATCCCTCGACAGCATGTTTCGCCGCGCTGTAGGCCGACATGCCCGGAATGCCTAACAATCCGGCCACGGAAGAAAAGTTCAGAATATCGCCGCGCGCCCGCTCACGCATAAGCGGCAGCACAGCGCGTATCGTGGCGACAGTCCCGCCAAAGTTGGTGTCCATGCAACGGTTGATGTCATCATCGGAAAGCTCTTCAAGACATCCCAAGATCCCGTAACCAGCGTTGTTGACGAGGACATCAACGCCATCGAGAATATTCCAGGCTTGGCGCATGACGCCGGGAACTGCGGCAAAATCAGTAACGTCGAGGAGCAACGCCCTCGCCCGGCCTGGCGCCAGCGCTTCAAACTCTTTAATCTGCTCTTTTTTGCGCAAGGTGCCGACGACCCGGCCGCCGCTTGCCAGAACCGCTTCCGCAAGCTCCCGTCCGAATCCGGAGGAAACACCGGTAATGATCCACCCCTTGCTCATGCTTCTTCTCCTTCTTCGACGATCCATTTCATGAAGCGGTGGATGGGAAACATCGCATCATGTGGGCCGCCGCCAAATCCGCTAATGCCGTTTACTTCTCCAAGCGTCACGATCCGCTGCGCGCCAGCCGCCGACAGCGCATCGCGCAACTCACGTTTGCGCGCCGGCGGATACACCCCGACTGTCTGCGTCGCCACGGTGATATGCTTCACGGCTTCCGTCAGGCTGGGCACGGTTACTACGTTGACAGTCTTGAAATTCGGATGAAAATCGACGGGCTCATCAGAACGGATAACGAGCCCCTGTCCGTCATACCCGCCAAACACGCGATAGATCGGTTCCATCGTTTTCAATACATCGACTTCGTCGCGAATTTCTTCCGATACCGGGACCGGCATGCGGCCATTGCCATAACGGCTATCGCGCGCGAGGGCCGACGCGAGCGCTGCACAATAAGCATCGGCCTGGTCTTCATCCGCTTCCACGAATTGAAACCGGCTGCAATTGCAGGCGTCCTGATCGAAAGACCCGACATCGAGCGCCGCGCGCTCAGCGGCGGCGATGATAGATTCTTTATTGGCAAACGCTTCCCGACCGACCATCGACGCCGAAACTTTCGGATCGAAGGCCACAAGTTCAAATCCCGGTCCGGCGAACTTAGCAGCATTGCGAACTGCGCTTTCTCCACCCCACACGACGATTTTGTCGAAATACTGGGCGCGGTAGAGAATGCTTTCGATTTCGGCATCCCCGCCCGGCCAGTAGGCGGCGGAAAATGACTGTGTCACCGGGTGCTCCGGGTCGATCTCGGCCATCGTCCGGAGAATATCGGTCGGCGTGAAAAGCTCGTTCGACGCAAGCTTGAGCAAATGAACGCCTTTTGAAAGCGCCGCGCGCACAATCGTCAGTGCGGCAACCATCGGCGAGTTTCCGGCCAAGATATGGACAAGACGCGGCGGAAACGCCCGCATGCGCAACGGCGCGCCAATCGGGTCTTTCGCCACCCATCCGTCAAGTAAAGCCAGATCGCCGATATTGGCTTTGACCTCAGCCTCAAGCACCTCCTTGCGAAACATGAAAGGCAGATCACGATAGCAGTTTTCAAGGACGCGCGAGCCGAGTGCGCTTACTTTGGTCATGCCGTCATGGGCGTGACGCAAATATTCGTTCTTGTCGAAGTCCAGCGCGGGACCGACCCTGGCGAGAAAGTCGATGACCTCGGCGATCGGAATATCAAGCATGGGCAGCGGTTCGCTTCGCCGCCAGGCCAGATGATCGAGATCAAGCGCCGGCGTTCCGAACGCCGCGCCCATATCCCGAGACTGATAAGAAACGTCATCGCCGAACGCCGTTTTTCCGCGCACGACATGCGGCACACGAATGGCCGAAGCGTCAGGGTGCGATTCCCGAGTATGGGCCGTCATCACCAACTCCTCCGCTTTTGTACGTCTTTTCTGCAAACTGGCGATACTCGCACGCTAATTTCATTAATTGAGTTTACTATTTTAAGACCAAAATCCAGACGGAATCAAGCTGAGGCTGCAGGCTTGGGCGCGCCACCATAATCGACACCCGCAACGACCGCCTCAAGGTCATCCACCAGCCCTTCCAGCGCGCGCCGTAACGCCCCTCGCTGAATCGGCGGCAGACTTGCAACGGCTAGAAATTCCGGCGTTGGCTGGCGCACCATCCCATCTATCAAATCGCATCCGCGATCAGTCAAACGATAGTGGCGGCGGCGGCGATCACCGTCCATATCAACCGGCGCGACGAACCCAAGATCGACAAGTTTTGCAATCCGCCTAACGACACCTGGCAGGGTCAACCAGAAGTAACGCCTGAGTTCCGTAGGGGTCGCAATATGTGGTTCTGGCAAGCGCCGAAAGGCCCCAAGCACGCTTAACTCGCCGCTCGTCATTCCATGCACAGCAGCAAGGCGCTCTGTGGCCGCACCAAATAATTCAGCAACCCGCTGGACGTGAACAAATACCGCAAAACTATCCCGGTCCGATTCCGGCCATGTTTCCTGCATGCCCGCCATCGGGTGCTCGTCGGTCGCACCCACCGGCCCTTTCGTCTGCAAACCTAACTCCAGGCCCAATGCATCAGCAGTTTGCAGCAGCGTCGACAACCGGATGTCGGCGCCGGATTCAATGCGCGCGATATGAGGCTGTTTCAGCCCTGATTTCCCTGCCAGATCACGCTGCGACCAGCCGAGCTCCGTGCGGCGGGCTTTTATCAGTTCGGAGATTGGATTTTGATAACTCATACGTTATCATTTAGGCAATTTCGGCCAAGGTCAAGGCGGCTCGTTGAGCGCGTCAGGCGGCATCCCCGAGGACAAGCGGCCCCAGCGCCTCGCATTGCGCTGCGGTCAGGGCCACCGGCTTGCGGGAATGCCGGTCCACATAAACATGGACGAAATGCCCGGTCGCCGCAGGCGCCTCCTCTCCCTCACGGAAAAGGCCAATTTCATAACGAACGCTTTTCGAGCCCAGCTTTGCAATCCGAAGGCGCGCATCGACGACCTCAGGAAACTCGATAGACTGGTGGAAATCGCAGGCGCTAGCGACGCAAAGGCCAATCGACGGCGAGGTCCCCATGGCAATGACGCCCGCGTTCAATATGTAGACAGTCACAACCTGATCCATCATCGCGTAGTAAATTACGTTGTTGACATGCCCATAAGCGTCACAATCCATCCACCGCACCGGAATGTCCAAGCTCCACCGATAATCGTCGCGCGTTTCTGATTTTCGGTCACTCAATTGCCGCTCTCCTTTTCGGCCGCAACACTGCTTACGACGTCATACCATTCAACGAGCCTGTCCCACAAAATACGCCGCGTCGACGCAAAATTGTGCATATGCGCCATGCGCTCGAAAACAAGCGTCAATATCAGATTGCTGCGCAGGTAAGCGGTCGGCTCTGCGCGCGGATCCGGACATACGTCGCGCTCGCCATTGCCGACAAAAACAGGCACCTCAATCGCCGCTGCTTCCCCCGAAATCACGCCAGGCAGCATCATCTGAATGGCGCAGTTCGGGGTTCTATTGCTGCCGAAAGGGGGACACGTCTTCCGCACCGGATAGCCGCCCGACATGTCGGCATCAAGAATGTCTTTGGGCACATCTTCCCAGTGGAACGGATAGACATAATCCGCCATCGTAACTTTATCGACCGTAGGCGTTGCGGTGCCCCGTTGAATGCCTTTGACGGCGTCCTGATCCGCCGCTTCATGCGCTTCTGAGCGTTGCGGCAAACGGGTTCTAATGGCGCTATAGCCAAGGACGCCAATGCCATCGAAGGTCTGATGCCCTGCTTGCGTGAGGACGGTGACGCACCCGCCCATGGATTGACCTATTCCGATCGCCACCGCGGGGGTCACCGGCGGGACCGCTGCAGCAATGCTGCCTTCTGTCAGGCGCTGCAGGATTTCGCGGCAGCAAGCATCATGACCCGCCGCAAGGTTTTCAAACTGAATTTTACCCAGATCAACTGCGCTGCTGTCGCCAACTCCAATATGATCAATTCCGACCAATATGACGCCATGGGCGGCATGATGCTCAGCCTGACTGTATCCCTCGCGTGCCTCAAAACGCATATCGAAATAGCCGCGACCGTAGCCGCCGCCTGGACAGGCGAAAACAACCGTTGGGCGCGCCGGCAAACTGGCGATATCGGGCATGTGAACTGTCGCCGCCATCGCCACAGGGCCGGACCCGAGTGAAGCCGCTTTTGTCACATCAATGTTAAGATCGAACTTAGGCATGTAACGGCATCATATCGACTTGCTTCGGCCCCGCCAAACGCCACAAATCTCTCGGATCAGAGCCATCGCAGACACGATGACAAGATTGCCGCGTTTTACCGGCCTTAATCGGATGGTAGAGAAGAAAAAACACATGCGCAAAGATCGCCGTAAGTACGTCGCGGCACAGTCGTAGCGCTTTAGGGACGGAATGCATGCTTGATTATCGCCTGCCCTTTTCCTCGCTATACGAAGGATTCCAGGCGGCGGCGGCGCGCTGGCCCGATAAGGTCGTGGTCAAGGACGACGGTCGAGACACACCCTATCACGAGCTGGAAAATCTTAGCCGCCGCGCAGGACGCGGTCTGATCTCGCTTGGCTTAAACGCAGGCGACCGGATCGGCATATGGGCGGTCAATCACACGGACTGGATTGTTGCGGGACTCGGCAATCAGGCCGCTGGAGGCGTCCTGGTTCCGCTAAACACGCGCCTTCGCGCCCGTGAGGTCGCCGACATCATTCGCCGCGCCAATGTCCGCGTGCTTTTTTGCGATCAAGGTTTTGGCGATTATGATTTCATAGGCGCGATCAGCAAGGAGGGGACGCCAAGCCTCCGGAAAATCGTCGTGTTCGGCGACGGTCCGTCGGAGGGACCCGCCATAGGCTGGGGCGCCTTTCTTGCAAAAGCGGATGACACGCCAGAATCCGGACTTGATGAGCGCATCGCACAAACCCAGCCTGACTCGCTGGCTGACATCATTTTCACTTCGGGAACGACAGGCAGGCCAAAAGGCGTGCCGATGACCCACAAGCAAAGTCTGATTGCTTGCGAACAACAGCAGCTCTGCGTTTCAGAGTTTATCGACGGAGACGTTTTCGGCGAGCCTTATCCGTTCACGCACAATGCGGGCTACCGCGCAGGCTGGCAGATTTCTGTATTGCTGGGCGTTACGATCATTCCGATTCGCAATCCCGATCCTTTAAAAATGCTTGAACTGATCGATCGCGAAAAAATCACTTACCTTCCTTCTGTCCCGCTCATTTATCAGGCCATGCTTGACCATCCTAAGCGTGCGGAGTTCGACCTGTCGAGCATCAGAAGCGCGCTTACAGGGGCAACGATTGTTCCCGTGAAGCTCGTTGAAAGGATGCAGGAGACTTTTGGCGTCAATGCGGTGCGAACGGGTTACGGGCTGACGGAAACCGCCGGCTCGGTGACAAGCACGCGCCCGGGCGATTCTGCTCGCATTATCGCCGAAACGACCGGACGGCCGCTGGATAATTTGGACGTCAAGCTAATCGACGCCGATGGCTGCGAAGTTGCAACGGGCGAAGCTGGTGAAATTGTTGTTCGCGGCCCGCAGGTCATGACCGCATATTTTGAAGATCCGGAAGCGACGGCGGCAGCGTTTACAGAAGATGGATTCCTGCGGACGGGCGATGTCGGCGTATTTGACGCAGGAGAAAATCTTAAGATCACAGACCGCATAAAAGATATGTATATCGTCGGCGGCTTCAACACATATCCCGCTGAAATTGAACAACAGCTGTCCCGCCTTGAGGGCGTTGCAGAAGTCGCCGTTGTCGGCATTGATGATGAACGATTGGGACAGGTCGGGAGAGCCTTCATCGTCTGTCGCCCGGGGGCGACGCTTGACGAATCCAGCGTGATAGCCTGGTGCAGAGACAATATGGCCAATTACAAGGCCCCGCGTGTTGTCACATTTGTCGATAGCTTACCGCGCAATCACACGGGCAAGATTGCCAAGACCGAACTGAGAGCAGTGAAATGAGAATGCACGGACGGCGCTTTCCATAAGGCCAGAGTATACCTTATCAGGCGCCTCCTTTTTACAAGGCCGGATATATAAATGACCGATACGCGCACCGAACTCTTAAATCTTATTGTTACGGACCACGCATTTGATCATCACCGGGATGAAATCGAACCGATGCAGCTTGAAGCAGCGAACGCGCTGTTCGCTGATTTGCGTAATCGCATCCCAGTACTGGAGCGGCGGGCGACGGAAACCGGGATCAACAAAATTACATCCTTTGACGATATTGTTCCTCTGCTCTTTGCTCATACGGTCTACAAATCTTATCCGGAAACATTTATCGCGAAGAAGCGCTGGGACCGGATGCTGGCCTGGCTGTCAACTCTGTCTGCGGACGATCTTACGAATATCGATATGAGCGGTGTCGAAACCGCAGATGACTGGCTTAACCGCCTGAAAGAAAATGGCTGCACTGTCCTCGCAACCAGCGGGTCGAGCGGGAAATGTTCGTTTCTTCCCGCTTCAAGCGCCGACAAGGAACTCAAAGTCAGGCATTTTCGCCACGCCGTCGGATGGCCCGACGAGATTGCTGAAAATCAGTATGAAGCATTCTGGACCGGCCCGATCGAAGGTCCGAACAGCGCAATCGAATCCGGTCAGATTATGCGTGACCATTGGGCGAAACCAGGTGGTTTTCATAACCTGATCAAGACGCCGCTAAAGATCACCGATGTTTCCGCTGGCGCCGCGTTCATGAAATCCATGCGTGACGGAACTGCAACGCCGGCGGATATTGAAGCCTTTGAAAAACGCTCCAAAGAGACTGCCGGGCGTATGAAGGCGGATCTGACAGGGTTCACCGATGAACTTCTCGCCCACCGCCACGAACCCGTGATGGTCAGCGGACTTTGGGCGCAGCATTTGCAAATTATTGAACGCGCATATGAGCTGGGCATACCCGATGGCGATTTTCATCCAAGAAGCGTCGTTCAAGCGGGTGGCGGCATAAAGGGCGTCGCCCTGCCCGACGATTATAAAGAACGCGTCTCACGCTTTTATGGCGATGTTAAAAGGCCCGGCGCATATGGCATGACGGAGTTGGCGCAGGTCATGCCGCGATGTAGTGCGTTGCGATATCACCGCCCGCCTGGATTGATATGGCTACTTCTCGATCAACCGGGCGAAAAACTGATCAACGCTCGCGAAGGCGTCGTCGAAGGCCGCTTTGCCTTCCTCGATCTTCTCTATACAGGGCGATGGGGTGGCGTCATTACGGGCGATAAAGTCGCGATTGACTGGAGCGAGACGTGTCCTTGCGGCCGCCCGGGGCCGACAATCCTTGACTCAATCACGCGTTTTGCGCAGGGCGGCGAGGACGATCACATTGGCTGCGCCGGCACCATTGATGGCTATGTACGCGGAGCGATGGGATAGTGTCAGTAACAAAAACAGAATTACCCGTTCTCGTTGAGCACGTTATCAAAGGCGAAATTATTGATGGCGACGGTCAGAATTA
>JAUIEG010000732.1 GCA_030428745.1 Alphaproteobacteria bacterium | reverse complement strand
GCGGCTTGCTTTTGCTGGCTCGTGCGCAGGGCGTTATTCAGGCAGCTCCGGCGCCATCTACCCATTGCTCCGGCGGCTTGAAAAATCGGGTTATGTGGCCTCCGTTCCGGGCCGGAACGGCGTGCAGGTAAAGCGGGAAATTTCATTGACTACGCTTGGGCGGCGGGCGGCAAAAAAATGGATCACTTCCTTTGACCCGCGAGAGACCTATCAGGACGATCCGATTCGGACGCGATTTCAGTATCTGAGAATGCTGACAGTGCCCGAACAGGAGGCTTGGTTAGAGGCGGCCATCGCCTGTATCGACGAACAGGATGTTTTGCTGCGGGAAGAATATGCAACCGCACCTTATCAAAATGAAGTAGACAAGGCTGTGATGCGCAGCGTGCTTGAATCTAATCGTGTGCGTCGACGCTGGCTGAGACGAGCATTTGAAGCTATCCGGACCTAATATAAAGTTTCGTGCAATAGTAGATAGGTTTGTGATGGCTGCGGTAAAGTATACCCATATTAAGCGCGGACTGGTTTTGTATTTTTTAGCGGCCGCACTGACCGCCTGCGTATCCTTTCCCGATGCGCCGCCGGCGGAATTCGCGCCGCGCTTTGAACAAGACGGCTTTCACTCCATTGACGGCGCTGTGCTCGGCCTGACGCGCTGGGAGGCGGATGCGCCGCGCGCCATCGTCGTCGCGCTCCATGGCATGAATGATTACGCGCATATGTTCGAAGGGCCGGCAGCATTCTGGGCGGGGGAAGGGATTACGACCTACGCCATCGATCAGCGCGGCTTTGGCCGGTCGCCGCAATTCGGGCGCTGGCCTGGCGAGGAGACGATGGTCGCCGATCTCCGCGCGGCCGTGGCCGCCGCGCGCGCGGCGCATCCCGGACTGCCCGTTTTCGTCGCTGGCCATTCCATGGGCGCGGGCGTCATTCTCGCCGCTGAAGCCGAAGCGCCGCTTGGCGCTGACGGGATCATCCTTGCGGCGCCCGGCGTCTGGGGCGGGGCGGCGCTGCCGGTTCCCTATCGCATCGGCGCCAACCTCGCTGCGATGGTGACGCCCGGCAAAACGCTAACCGGCGAGCGCGCCGCCCGTCAGGCCACTGACAATATCGATGTCTTGCGCGAAATGGGCAAAGACCCGCTGGTGATCAAGGAAACGCGCGTCGACGCCGTGCTTGGCGTCACGCGCATCATGGGCTCAGCCTATGGCGGCGCCGACGAAGTCCGCGGGAGCATTCTTTTTCTCATGGGAGAAAAGGATGAAATCATACCATTGAAGGCCATGGAAAAGACCGCCATGCGGCTGTCCGGCGACGTCACGTTCCGGCGCTATCCGGAGGGGTGGCATATGTTGTTCCGCGATCTCCAGGCGCAGCGGGTCTGGCGCGACGTCGCCGAGTGGGTTTCGAGCCGGGCGAACGCCCCCGGCGAATAGTGGTTTCGCGCGTCATTCAAGCTTCACAAAACCGTCACGATACAGAGGAAATCTTGCAGTAGCAGGTGAGGCGGGCCCGATTATTCATTTCACTGTCACAGAACGCCGCTACTAGGCCTGCGAATCGTAGGGAGGCATGGTATGAGCATCGTGAAGAAAGCCGCTGATTTTCTCGGCGACACTCTGGGAATGATTATTCTGATGGTGGCGATTTTGCGCGCCGGCGATCTTATCTGATCGCTGCCGAATGGTTTGGCGGCGTTGATATTACTCGCCGGAGATAAACTGCCGGACGGGTTCTATCCACTCCAAATTCATTTCACCGGTCGTTGCATCAATCAGCTCATGATTGGTGTTTTCAAGCAGGATGAGGTCAAAACGTTTTCCTTGAGCGCGTAAGGTCTTAATATTGTCCGCATCAATCCGGGTCGGATTGCTGTCGTCCATGGCGCCGAATATCCAGAGCGCGGGTTGCGTAATGCGCGTCAGATCATTCGCT
>JAUIEG010000049.1 GCA_030428745.1 Alphaproteobacteria bacterium | reverse complement strand
TGCTTTCAATCGCCGGGGCGCCATCCACGGTCCGCGGAGAAAACCGCCAGCGCGCAACCGTGTTCAAGGCTTCGGTTTCGAAACAGCTATTGGTTGAGGAGGCGACGCGCATATTAACAGCGCGCCCCTCAGCGCTGACGTCAAACCGCAAGGTGACCGATTCCATGTCATCTGCCCCGCGCGTACAGCGATTGGGGTAATCGGGCGCAATCGAGCGTGAGAGCTCGGCCTTCACAATGACGGGCTGGCGCGGCGGCGGCGCGGGCCGGGCGCGGCGCGGCAGAGGCCTCTCCTGCGGTTCTTCAATCACCGGAGATGGGGCTGCTTCCGGCGACGGCTCATCAATCGCCTCGGACGCAGCTTCCTCCGTTGAGGGAGCAATTTCTGGCGTTAGCGTCTGCGATGCACCGGCGTCCGGGGAAGCGCTTGCTTCGCCGTCTGCAACATCCGTCGCGGCCAGGTCAGCGGCGGCGGGTGCGGCCTCTGTTTCAGGCGCTAATACCGGCGCTTCAATGTTTGGCGTTGGATTAGCTGCAGTACGGGGCGCCGGTTGAGGCGTTGGCCTGGGCGTTGGTCTGGGCGCCGGGCGCGGCTCAACACCCTCAGTCACGGTCTCAGCCTGCTGGCGGCCGCCGCCCAGCACTTGATATCCGACCCAGAGCGCAAACAGGACAACGGCGAGCATGGCGAACACCGAGCCGAGCCGGGCGCCCTCTCCTTGCGGCATCGCGCGTTCGGCGGCAGGCGGCGCGACGGGCGCCGGCGCTGCAGCGACCGCTTCAGCCTTGAACGCAGCAGCGATCGCATCGGCGTCGAGGCCGAGATAACGCGCATAAGCCTTGACGAAACCGGTTGCGTAAGGGAGCGCGGGCAGCCGGTCGAAGCGCATCCATTCGATAGCTTCAAGATGCCCGGCTTTCACCTTGGTGGCGCTGCTCGCCTCATCAATGGTGAGTTTGGCGGCTTCCCGGGCGGTGCGCAGGAACGCCCCGGCGCCTAATTCTTCCAGAGAGGCGGCGGGCGCGTCATCGCCGCTCAAAACCTCCGGCGCGGGCGCAGCCGGTTGCGGCGGCTCCGCAGCGCCGCTGAATTTGATGATTTCCGCACTCTTGTCCTGCGACATGCCGCCGGACTCCAACTAAACCCGCATTCCATGGTTCCGCCATCGCCAGATTGAGACAGATGGCCGAGCCCGCGCCGCCGATACGGCGGAGCACCCTGAGCAAAGCATATTCGGCGCCAGTATTCGTGCTTTTGGGCGCTGCTGTCGCCGCTAGCGTTAACCACTCTATCATGGAAAAACAGGAGCGCCGAATCCATCGAAAAAAGGAGCGCGAGGCCCTATGAAATATAGCTGTTTTTCCGTCGAGATCGCCGACGGCGTCGCGCATCTCAGATTTACGCGTCCCGACAAATTCAACTCCTTCACACCTGAGTTCTGGCGCGAGCTGCCTGATGCGGTGACAGAGATTTCAGAAAACGCGAAAGCGCGCGTCATCGTTCTGTCTGCGGAGGGAAAGCATTTCACGGCGGGTATGGATATTTCCGTCTTCATGTCCGGCGCCTTGGATACACCGCCGGACAACGCCCATGTCGCCGCCGAAGCCTTTCGCCACCATGTGAAGGCGCTGCAAGGGACCTTCTCGGCGCTGGAAAACGCGCGCCAGCCGGTGCTTGCCGCCATCCAGGGCGGGACCATCGGCGCCGGGGTCGATCTCGTTTCCGCCTGCGATTGCCGCTACGCCTCGGCCGATGCGTTTTTCTGCGTACAGGAGACGGCCATCGGCATGACCGCCGATGTGGGGACCTTTCCGCGGCTGGCAAAGATCATCCCCGAAGGCTGGGCGCGGCAGATGGCTTACACCGCCGAGCGCATCCCCGCAGCGAAAGCGAAAGAGATCGGCCTCGTCAATGAAGTCTTCGACACACCCGAAGCGCTCCTCGACGGCGTGATGGAGATCGCCGGAAAAATCGCCGCGCATTCACCGCTCGCCGTGACGGGCTGTAAACAGATGATCAACTACGCGCGCGATCACACAACCGCCGACACGCTTGATTACATCGCCCTGTGGAACGCAGCGATGCTGCGCGCCGACGACATCAAGGAAAGCTATATCGCGAAGTCGGAAAAACGCGATCCCGCCTTTGATGAGCTTAAGCCTGTCAAAAAGTCGTTATAGGGCGAGCAATTCATTCACTGCGCGATGCGCGGCGTCGATGGCGCCCTGCACATAGGCGAGCGCACTGGCGTCGGAATTGGCGACGCTCATGCGGCCCAATGGTTGTCGCGCAGTGACGTGCGGACCGTAAGCGGGACTCCAGGTCCACGGATCGTAAAGCTCATTATATTCGTAGGCGTAACCATGAGGCCAGCGATTGACCGTAATCCCGGCAATGTCGCGTGCGGCGTCAAAGCCAAAGGGCCCAAGCATGCCGGTCATTTGCTCCACAATCTGTGTTTCGAAATCGTCAAAGGTCATCTCGTAGAGTTTGGCGCGGCCAGCGCGATGCTGTTCGCGCTCCGGCAAGCCAGCCTCAGTCGGCACATACTGAAGATGGGCGATCACCGGTTGATCCGGCGACCGGGAGAAGGTGACGCCGCCCATGGAAACCGGAAAATCGAGTGCAATTGATTCAAAGAACCCTTGCGGCGAATAAAGCCGATGATAACCGGCCTTATCGAAGGCGCGCCAATTGCGCAAAGCCACATTCACATAGACCAGCGGAATCTTTTCAAGCGTCTCGACCGCCTCACGCTGAACCGCGCCTATCTCCGGCGCGATATAGGGCAGCATATGCAGATAGCCTGCATAAATCGCATTCTTCCCGCGGACCCGGAACGCATCCCCGCCTGTTACATAAACAACATCAACGCCGCCATCGATGTTCTTCGCCTCCACTGCCGTTGAGTTAAGACGTATGCGGATGGGCGCCTCTTCCACATCGAGAAGATCGTAGCGCGCCTGCGCCGTCACAGCATCTTCCATTGTGGCGCCGGGCAGCACGTCTGGCCGCAAGGCGCGCACCAACAACCGCGCGACGCTGGCGTTGCCGTCGGGAAAATGAAAAATATACGGGTCGTCATTGTCATAAGGCAAAGGAATGGCGCCCTCGACGCCAAGCCCCGCCATGCCCGGCATGCCGATACGCGCGCCCTCCAGCGCCGAGAGCGCATCCCACCCGACGCCCCACAGCCCGGTGATCGAACGGCGCAGGAAAACAGCAATATCCTCATTGGCGCCCGCATATTGCAGCAAAAACCGCTCGTAGCTGATGCGGCGCAGGAGATCGATCTTCTCTGTGACGGATTTTCCGGCGAGATAGTCCGGCGGCGCCAGCGCCAGCTCGGCGAATTTCGCGCGGACGTCCTGCGGCCACGGGATCGACGAGACGGCTGTCTTCACAACCTCTTCAGACGGCGTTGACGACCACAGCGCATAGGGTTCGTCGATCAACCGGTCTGCGCCGTAATGAGGTTTGTTGAGATAGAGTCCCCTCGTCATGTTTCGGCGCGCGTAAAACTCGCTGTCGAAATAATCGTGGAATTTTTCGAGATCGATTCCGATTTCTTTGACGAGATCCCGCGCCACCTTCGACCATGCGCTTGGTCCGTCCAGCGATTGACTGCCGCCATAGCCGATGAGCTTTTCGCCATCGACGTCGAATTCATTGCGTTTGGCGTGGCCGCCGAAATCGTCGTGATTATCGAGGATGAGAATGCGTGCGTTTTCACCTGCCCGCTGGCGCCAGAAATGTGCGGCCGCCAGACCGGAGATCCCGCCGCCGATAACAACAAGGTCATAGTCTTCGTCGGTCTGCATTTCCGGGCGCGGCCATGTCTTCCCCTCCCAGGCGCGCGCATGAGCGACCTCGAACGAGCCGGCATGGGACCCGCGCATCCCCGTCAACGCCGGCGGATAAGGCCCCGCATAAGTTTCACCGGGCGCGTTTCCGCCGCAACCGAACAACGCCGCCGGCGCCAATCCGGCGACGATGGGCAGGCTGACGCCGCCAAGAAAATCGCGGCGAGTGATCGATGAAAGACGTGTCATGCAAAGCGCTCCGAACCCGTGCCGCGGATCGGAGCCGAATTTCCCCGCGCGGTCAAACCGTAAACCATAAAAGGCCTTGAGGTTTCCCCGCCTCCGCCATGTCAGCGCCTCTTATGATCCTTAAAGCCGCTTCCCGGGTCGGCGGCGATTTTTACCGGGGAGTGTTTCCATGGAAATCAATGCGCCGTTGCGCCACCGTTCGCTCGGCCTCAAGCTTATCCTCGTCGGCGCCCTTGCTTTCATGCTCTGGGTTCCGGCGATGCTTGTCTACGGGCTGGTCTTCGAACGCTCTACCCGCGCGGACAGTGTAAAGCACGAAATTTATAGCCTCGTCGGCGGGGAACAGACGATCAGCGGGCCGGTCATCATCGCACCGGCCCTGATCGATACGGGTAAACGCGGCAGCGACGGCGAAAGCATTATCGACGCAACCTTTCTTGTCTTCACGCCAAAGACCCTTTCCATCGACGCCGACATAGACGCCACGCAACGGCGACGGTCGATTTACGAAGCGACCATCTATGACGCCGACATCGTGATGAGCGGCAAGTTCGGCCCCTTGGTCCCGCCGAGGGTGCAGGGCGACATTACCGAAATCGCCTGGGACCGGGCGGTGATCGCCGTCAAATTCGGCGCCAATGCAGCGCTGAAGGGGGTGCGCGACACACCGCACCTGCTCGTCAACGGCAAAGACACGACCGCCGCGTTCGAGCCGGGGGTGATCATGACCGCTTCCGCCAGCCAGCGCGCCGATCGCGGCCTCAACCAGCCCGGCATCAGCGCGATCGCGCCGATCCCCGATCCGCAAACAGAATTCTCCTTTAAAATGACCCTGCCCATGTCCGGCGGCGGGGCGCTTTATTTCGCGCCTGTCGGCGAGGAGACGCATGTGGCCATGCGCGCAAACTGGCCGGATCCGAGCTTTCAGGGCGCCTATCTGCCCGATGCGCGCGACATCGGCGCCGACGGTTTCACCGCCGAATGGCGCATCCCTTATCTCGCCCGCAACCTGCCACGCAGCTTTGCGGCGAGCGAACATCTCGGCGAACTCGACGCCGGTAAGACCTTCGGCGCACAGTTCATCGATGCGGCGAGCCCCTATCAGTCGGTGAACCGGGCCCTCAAATACGCCCTCATGTTCATGGGCATCGTCTTTCTCACCTTCTTTCTGTTCGAGGCGACGACCGGCGCGCGCGCCCACCCGGCCCAATATATCCTGCTCGGGCTGACGCAGGTGATCTTCTATCTCCTCGTCCTCGCCTTTTCTGAACATGTGGGCTTTGAAAAAGCCTTTGCCGGGACGGCCGCCGCGACCGTCGCCCTCTCGGGCGCCTATGCTGCGACGGTGTTTCACAGCGTCTGGCGCGGGATTATCGCGCTCGCGGCCTTTTCAGGAGCCTATGGATTGATATATTTACTCATGAAATCAGAGGATTACGCCCTTCTGATCGGCTCCGTGACGGCGTTTGGCGCAATTGCGCTGACCATGTATGTCACGAGAGAGCTTGATTGGTATGGCGGACGCGATAAGCCGTAGGACAAATCGCGGGAACAACACAAAGGTCTTGAAGTCGATGGTCGAACTGACGCTGCCGAGAAACTCCAAAGTCAACAAGAACGGCAAGACCTTCAAAGCCAAAGAAGGCGCGGGCGAGACCCGCACCTTCCATGTCTATCGTTACGATCCGTCGACGCCGGATAATCCGCGCGTCGACCGTTACGAAGTCGATGTTTCAAATGTCTCGATGGTGCTCGACGCGCTGATCAAGATCAAAAACGAAACCGACGCGACGCTCGCCTTCCGGCGCTCCTGCCGCGAAGGCGTGTGCGGCTCCTGCGCCATGAACATCAACGGATCGAATACGCTGGCCTGCACCAAGGGCATGGATGAATGCGGCGACGGCGATGTGCACATCTATCCCCTGCCGCATCAGCCGGTGATGCGCGATCTCGTCACCGACCTTTCGAACTTCTACAAACAGCACGCCTATGTTGAGCCCTATCTTCAGGCGAAGACGGCGGACCCGGAAACCGAATGGCGCCAGTCGCCGGAGGAACGGGAAAAACTCGACGGGCTTTATGAGTGCATTCTCTGCGCCTGCTGTTCGACCTCGTGTCCGTCTTACTGGTGGAACGGCGAGACCGATGATCACAAGAATGAATATCTCGGCCCGGCGGCGCTTTTACAGGCTTATCGCTGGCTCGCCGACAGCCGCGACCAGCTCGACAATGAGCGCCTCGACAAGCTTGAGGACGAGTTCAAGCTCTATCGCTGCCACACCATCATGAACTGCGCCCAGGTCTGTCCGAAGCATCTCAATCCCGCGAAAGCGATCGCGGAAATCAAGAAGCTGATGGTGAACCGGCCGCCCGCGCGCGAAGGCGCGCAAGCCGGAAACGGCAAAACCGCCGCGCAACAGGCGGACTAGGTGATTGCGCCCGACTTTTCCGAGCATTTCGGAATGGTCGGCGAATTTTTTGATTAAGCGTATCGCGTTAGAAATCAGACTTGCCGGGCCGCCGCGCCTGTCAGCTGCGACGCACCAGACGTCACATTACGCCGCGAATGCGGTTTGATTTGATTTTCTTCTTGGAGCCTGCGGAACGAATCGCCGCGGCGCGCGCCGACCGGCCGCTGCCTTCACTCAGCGCCTCCGACGCAAGCGCGCTCGCCTGCCAGTAAAGCGCACGCGCTTCGCTCAACACCGCATAAGCGCGCATCGACAACACAACGCCAATCACCGCAAGGGCGAGTGTCGCCGCGAGGCCGCCAATCTGCAGATAGGCCATGTTGGCCTCAACGTCCTGCGCCAGGCGGGCCGCCACATCCTGTTCTTCCATATACCCCTCTTCACACCCGTCACGTCCCACGGCTTCGGCCACCCAGACCGCGCCATGAAGCGCCCCGCACGCCGTTTGATCGGCGTACTAACCAATCTCCGGCCTGTCATTATTGCGCTTTTCAAAATTCTATACGGCGCAACGCGCCGCCCGCAACCCAATTGTTGCGCCACAGCATAGCGCTCTGCGAAATTCGGAGCTTTCTGTTATATGTTTAGCATAATATTCCCTTAAATTCGACTATTTTGGCTATTTTAGCGACATGTGCGTGAAAATCGTTAATGCTTTGTTGCAATGCGAAAATCTTTTGCTCATCATTCGCGTACGAACAGATTGCGCTGTCTGACGTTTTCATCTCTGTACAGATGATTTCCGGCCAGCGCGTTTCTAGCGAGGGGCTGGTATGACAAAAATAAAATACATTCTTTTCGCCGTCATGGGGGCGGCGATATTAGCGGGAGGCGCGGTCGCGCAGGAGCCCGCAGCGGCGGAGGCCGTCGAAACGGTTGTGGAGGCGGCGGCGACAACGCCGGCGCCGGACACAGTTTTCATTTTCAACACATTGCTGTTTCTTATCATGGGCATGGTCGTCATGTTCATGGCGGCGGGCTTTTGCATGCTCGAGGCGGGTTTGGTGCGCTCCAAAAACGCCGCAACGATCTGCCTAAAGAACATCACGCTTTACGCAATTGCGACGGTGATGGTCTGGCTGATCGGCTACAACATCATCTACGGCGTAGAGGAAGGCGGCTATATCGGCACGCTCGCCTTGTGGGCGGCCGACGATTCCGCGGCGCTTGAGACCGGCTATTCGGCGTCGTCGGACTGGTTTTTCCAGATGGTGTTCGTCGCCACCGCGGCGTCCATCGTTTCCGGGACAGTGGCCGAACGCGTTCGCCTGTGGCCGTTCTTCATCTTCACGGCGGTTCTGACCGGGCTCATCTATCCGATTCAGGCGTCCTGGGAATGGGGCGGCGGCTGGCTTGACGCCAATTACGGCTTTTCCGATTTCGCAGGCTCGACGCTGGTGCACGCCACCGGCGGCTGGGCGGCGCTCGCAGGCGCGCTGGCGCTCGGACCGCGCCGCGGGAAATACGGACCGAACGGCCAAATCAATGTCATTCGCGGCTCTTCCCTGCCGCTTGCGACGCTGGGCGTTTTCATTCTTTGGCTCGGCTGGTTCGGCTTTAACGGCGGTTCACAGCTGGCGCTGGGATCCCTGAGTGACGCCATCGACGTCTCCAACATCTTCGTCAACACCAACATGGCGGCGGCGACAGGCGTTATCACAGTGGTTGTTCTTTGCACTTTCCTGAAGCGCAAGATCGACCTTTCCATGGCCCTGAACGGCGCCATTGGGGGCCTTGTCTCCATCACCGCCGAACCGCTGGCGCCAGCCATCTGGCAGGCGGCGCTGATCGGGTCCGTGGGCGGCGTCATCATCTTTGTCGTCACGCCGCTGCTTGAAAGTCTCCGCATCGACGATGTGGTGGGCGCCATTCCCGCGCACCTCTTTTGCGGCATGTGGGGAACGATCATTGTTCCGTTCACAAACTCCGACGCCACTTATATTGGCCAGGCTGTCGGGATCGGCGCCAACGCCGTCTTCGTCTTTACGGTCAGCCTTGTCCTCTGGTTCCTCCTCAAGATCATTGTGGGGATCCGGGCGAGCGCCGAGGAGGAAGACAAGGGTCTCGACGATTCAGAAATCGGCGCGCCTGCATGGCCCGATTTCTCGGAGACCCCACGTCCCTTGCATCCTGCCGAATAGCGCAAGCGCAGGCATGCAAGCCCCACGGAACCCGGCGGCCGAAAGGCCGCCGGGTTCTTCCGTTTACAGAGCAGTATTTTCGGCCGCGCTTTCGTAACGGGAAAAGGCCATGATCTTTTGCCAGATCTTGCGCGACAGGGCCGTGGTCAGCAGTTCAATATCGCCGGCGCCCGCGACAACTTCCGGATCGCGGCAGCTTTGCGCAAAAAGCGCGGCGAGCTTGGCTGTCAGCGACAGCATCTCCGAACAATAATCGAGATAGCGCTCCAGCAGCGGCCCCTGAAGGCTGACGTCGGGCGAGGACGCGGTCGCCGGCAACAGACGCCGATACGGATCTTTCGTCAGCTGGTGCATGTCGACCACATGCGCGATCGAGCGCAGCTCATGGAGATAATCGAGCGCCTTCGCCCGCTTCCAGCGCTCTTCGAGCCGTCCGAGCGTAACAACGCCGAGCCCGACCAGCACCGCAATGTTCATGGCCGGCTCCAGGACCTGAACGAGGCTCGCCGCCTCAAACTCCATTTCATCGTAATGCAGGGTGAAGGCGATCCAGGCGAGCGCGGCGGCGCCGAGAACCCAGATCGAATACACGGAAACCCGGATCGGGATCACCGGATCGCGCAGGCGTTCCGACTCCGCTGCGCAGCGGCGCGCCACCTCGGAAAGCTCGTCAGAGACGTTATGGAGACCGGAGCCCGGAAATCGCTCCCTGATCCGACGCGAGAGAGCGTCGATCGTATCGATGACCTGGGCGGCGCTGAGCGTGCGATAGGGCAACGGGGCGTATCCGGAATTAAGGCTGGAAAAGAAAAGGCCGTAATAGCCTACGCTGCTTCGCGCGAAGAAAAAGCCTGATTTCGCCACCCCGACCGGGAAGCGGAACCAGGGCGCCGCCATCAAACATTAACGCTTGTAATGTTCTATAATTTTAATATTATCGAAATATGGAAATAGAGACTGCAACCCAGGCTTTTTCAGCCCTTGCCCAGCATGCACGGCTTCAGACCATCAAAATGCTGGTCAAAGCCGGGCCTAAAGGCGCCGCTGCGGGTGAAATCGCCGAAGCGCTTAAGCTTCCGGCCCCGACCATGTCCTTTCATTTGAAAGAACTGGAAAGGTCCGGCCTCATCAACTCCCACAAGGACGGGCGGCGCGTGATTTACGCCGCCGATTATGGCGGCATCCGTGAGCTGATCGACTATTTGCTCGCGGATTGCTGCGGCGGCGACCGCCGGCTTTGCGGGCCTTATGTCGTCATCAAGGAGAACGCCTCATGAAACGCCTGCATCTTCACATCCGCACCGACGATCTTGAGGGATCTATCAAGTATTACAACGCCCTTTTCGGCGCCGAACCGGTGCGGCGCGAGGCCGATTACGCCAAATGGCTGCTCGACGACCCCGCCGCCAATGTCGCCGTCTCCGCCCGCGGCGGCAAACCGGGCCTAGACCATGTGGGCGTGTCTATGGACGAAGGCGACGCCCTAGAAGAAGCAGCCGTCCGGATGCGCGACGTCACAGCGCCGCTCGTTCAGGAGGAGAACACAACCTGCTGTTACGCCCGAAGCGACAAATACTGGTCCCATGATCCGCAAGGCACAATCTGGGAGCTGTTCCACTCCTTCGGGGACAGCGACGTCTATGGCGTCACCGCGCCGGAAGTTGTGAACGCCAAGGAAACGGCGACCGGCTGCTGCGCGCCCAACGTTTAGACTCTCGCCAGCGCCATGCAAAACATCCTGTTCCTGTGCACCGGCAATTCGGCCCGGTCGATCATGGCCGAAGCCTATATGAATCATGCTGGCGGAGAGACCTGGCGCGCTTTCTCCGCCGGGTCGACGCCCACAGGAAAGGTCAATCCTTTCGCCCTTGAAACGCTTGAACGCCACGGCCTCGCCCCGCCTGAAGATGCGCGATCGAAAAGCTGGGACGAATTCGCCGCAGCGGGCGCGCCTGTCATGGATGCAATCGTCACCGTCTGCGACAACGCCGCCGGAGAAGTCTGCCCGATCTGGCCGGCAAAGGACGGC
>JAUIEG010000731.1 GCA_030428745.1 Alphaproteobacteria bacterium | reverse complement strand
ATCATGCCGTCGCCGTCGAACCAGTGATGCATGCCTTTGGGCGGCTCGGCGGGATTGGGCCCGTTGCGGAAATAGGCGCCGTGAAGCTCGCGCGGAATTTCGCCAGTAACCGGCAGATCGTCCGCGGTCACTTCATCCTTCACCGGCGCATAAAGGCCGTGGAGATAGGGGTTTAGATTATTGATGTTTTGAACGTCAGACATGCGCGTTTCCCTGATTTGGGCGCAGGCTATCAAACGCGGGAGCGATGTGAAATGATCTAGCACACAAGATAGTCCGCCAGCGTGGAAGGGAGAATCCATGGTGCGAGTTCTTATAGCCGCGATCTTTGTGTTCACTGCAATTGCCGATGGTGCGTGCGGGAAAGACTATGACCTTGCTATCAATAACGGCCGTGTCATCGACCCGGAAACGGGCCTTGACGATATTCGCCATGTCGGCGTCAAGGATGGTGCGATTGCGAACATTTCAAAGCGCCCGCTCAAGGGGACGCAAACTATTGATGCGCGGAACCTCGTGGTCTCTCCCGGCTTCATAGACCGAAATACATATGTTCTTGGCCCCGAACTCTTTCTCCTCCGCGCGGCAGACGGCGTGACGACGACGTTTAATTTTGAAGAAGGCGCAAATGACGTTCCGGCCGCTTACGCCGCTCTCGAGGACAAGGCGCGCATCAATTTCGGTTTTTCATCTTCATGGGGAGGCGCAAGGCTGGCGACGCTGAGTAAAACGCCTCCAACGATGAACAAAGGGATCGCCGAGCTCGGCGATATCGGCCCGGATGAAGTGGCGGCAATCGCCAAGTCATCGGTTTCAGAGGAACAACTGGCGACAATCATCGCCATCGTCGAGCAAGGCTTGAAAGATGGCGCTCCGGCCGTCGGCATGGGGCTCGAATACATGCCGGGTGCGACGATGACGGAGGTCATGGAAGTTTTCAAACTCGCGGCGAAATACAACCGCTCCGTCCAGATTCACCTTCGCGACTGGGATCGCACGAGCGACTACGCCTATATTTATGAGCCGATTGCGGGCGCGCTTCTTTCTGGCGCGCCGATCCATATCAGTCACCTTAACTCGTCGGCGGCAGACTACGTAGAACGCAACCTTGATCAGCTTGATATCGCACAACAGGCGGGCGTCGCGGTCACCACTGAATGTTATCCGTATACAGCAGGCATGAACGACATTCGCGCCGAAATGTGGGCGGATTGGCGCGAATGGCCCGAAGAGAGATTTCACAATTACCAATGGGCGGAAACCGGCGAACGCCTGACGAAAGACAATTTCGCCGAATACCGTGAAAAAGGCGGTCTCATTATCATTCACTGGATGAAAGAGGAATGGATTGACGCCTGCATCGCCCATCCGGAAACCCAGATCGCGTCAGATGGCGGCTGGGATCCGAATGGCGGCCACCCGCGCGACGCCGCGACAAACACGAGAGTGCTCGGCCATTATGTTCGCGAGAAAGGTCTTTTGTCGCTGCCGGCCGCAATTCGAAAAATGACCTACCTGCCAGCGAAATCGCTTGAAACGGCCGCGCCCCAAATGGCGCGGAAGGGCCGGATACAAAAAGGCATGGACGCGGATATCGTTATTTTCAACCCAGACACGGTCAGTGACCGCGCCACCTATTCGGAGCCGAAGCTGGCGCCTGTCGGCATAAACTATGTGATCGTCAACGGCGTTATGATCAAAACGCCAGACGGCTTCATAGATGGCGCAGCGCCCGGCAAGGCGATACGCTTGCCTGCAACCGAATGAACTTCCCCGTCTAACGCTTCACTCCTTGCATTAACGCTCGAAATCAATCAGAGAACATTCTGAGAACATACGGCGCGCGACGGAAAACCACTTGGCCAAACATTCCGACACCTATGTCTGCCAGTCCTGCGGCGCGGTCTATGGAAAATGGGCCGGGCGCTGCGAGGCGTGCGGGGAATGGAACTCCAT
>JAUIEG010000048.1 GCA_030428745.1 Alphaproteobacteria bacterium | reverse complement strand
GGCGTCACCGCCGCGAAACTCAACGAAGCGATCAATGACGTCCGAAAAGGGCGCACGGCGGATACAGCGTCGGCGGAACAGGCCTATGACGCGCTGAAGCGCTACGCCCGCGACCTCACCGAAGCGGCGCGTGAAGGCAAGCTCGATCCGGTTATCGGCCGTGACGAGGAAATCCGCCGCACCATGCAAGTTTTGTCGCGCCGGACGAAAAACAACCCGGTCCTTATAGGTGAACCCGGCGTCGGCAAGACCGCCATCGCCGAAGGGCTTGCGCTCCGCATCGTTAATGGCGACGTGCCGGAAAGTCTCAAAGACAAATCGCTTCTAGCGCTCGATATGGGCGCGCTGATCGCGGGCGCCAAATATCGCGGCGAGTTTGAGGAGCGGTTGAAAGCGGTTTTGAATGAAGTCACCGACGCCGCCGGCAAGATCATTCTGTTCATCGACGAGATGCACACCCTCGTAGGGGCGGGTAAAAGTGATGGGGCCATGGATGCTTCGAACCTCTTAAAGCCTGCGCTTGCGCGCGGCGAGCTTCACTGTGTCGGCGCCACGACGCTCGATGAATACCGCAAATATGTGGAGAAAGACGCCGCGCTCGCCCGGCGTTTCCAGGCGGTGTTTGTGGACGAGCCGACGGTCGAAGACACGATCTCGATCCTGCGCGGCCTCAAGGAAAAATACGAGATGCACCATGGTGTGCGTATTTCCGACAGCGCCATCGTCGCGGCGGCGACCTTGTCGAACCGCTATATCACCGACCGCTTCCTGCCCGACAAGGCCATTGATCTTGTGGATGAAGCCGCGTCGCGCCTGCGTATGGAAGTGGATTCCAAGCCGGAAGAACTTGATGAGCTGGATCGTCGCATCATCCAGATGAAGATCGAGCGTGAAGCGTTGAAAAAGGAAAGCGACAACGCCTCGAAAGACCGGCTTGAAAAGCTCGATAAGGAACTCTCAGAGCTGGAACAGAAATCAGCGGATATCACTGCGCGCTGGAGAGCGGAAAAAGACAGCCTTGCTTCGTCAACGAAAGTCAAAGAATCACTCGACCAGGCGCGCCAGATGCTGGCGGACGCAGAGCGCCGCGGCGATCTTGGCCGCGCCTCTGAGTTAAAATACGGGGAGATTCCAGCGCTTGAAAAACAGCTTGCCGCGACGGAAGCCAAAGCCGATGAGGCCGCGGCGAAAGCGCTGGTGCATGAAGTGGTCGATGAGGAAAACATCGCCGCCATCGTATCGCGCTGGACCGGGGTTCCCGTCGACAAGATGCTTGAAGGTGAGCGAGAGAAACTGCTTGCCATGGACAAGGCGCTGGCCAAGCGCGTTGTCGGCCAGCATGAAGCGGTGGAAGCGGTTTCTTCTGCGGTACGCCGGGCGCGGGCCGGGCTTAAAGATCCGAACCGGCCCATGGGCTCGTTCCTGTTTCTAGGGCCGACGGGTGTCGGCAAGACCGAGCTGACAAAAGCGCTTGCTGAATTCCTGTTCGACGATGAAACCGCGATTGCACGCATCGACATGTCGGAGTTCATGGAAAAGCACTCGGTGGCGCGGTTGATCGGCGCCCCGCCAGGCTATGTCGGCTATGAGGAAGGCGGCGTTCTGACCGAGCGCGTGCGCCGGCGGCCTTATCAGGTCGTCCTGTTCGATGAGATCGAAAAGGCGCATCCTGACGTCTTCAACGTGCTTCTGCAGGTGCTTGATGACGGCCGCCTCACTGACGGCCAGGGCCACACCGTCGATTTCAAGAATACGCTGATTATCATGACCTCGAATCTGGGCGCTGAATATCTCGCGAACCAGCCGGATGGTCAGGATAGCGACGTCGTGCGTCCACAGGTGATGGAAGCGGTGCGGGCGAAATTCCGCCCGGAATTTTTGAATCGTCTCGATGAAATTATCCTGTTCCACCGTCTTTCGCGCGGGAACATGGACACCATCGTCGATATTCAGATGGGTCGCTTGCAGAAATTGTTGGCTGATCGCAAGATCGTGCTGGAGCTTGACGAAAAGGCGCGTCATTGGCTTGGCGACAATGGCTATGATCCGGTCTATGGCGCGCGCCCGTTGAAACGGGTCATCCAGAAAAAGCTGCAGGATCCCCTCGCGGAGCTGCTTCTCTCTGGTGAGGTTGGCGACGGTGAAACGCTTGCAATCTCAGCGGATGACGCTGGTCTCACGATTAATGGCAAGCCGGTGGGCGGGCGTGATACATTCTCACTTAGCGGGTCGCACCCTGATGAGCCCGCCGCCGGCGCGCTGCTTAATTGAGGCGAGAGATGACGGATAAAAACTGGAAGCCCGATGATGAGGAGAGTTTGAAAGAACTCATTCGTGCGACCATAAAAAGTGCGGGATCGACCGATCCCGCACAATTGCCGTCACAAATCCGCAAGCAAATTGAAGGGCGCGTTTCCGGCGATGTCGATATCGACGCCTATGTAAAAAAAGTCCTGGCCGAAGAGCGCAAGAAGTAAGCTCAAAGACCCAGTGCGGTGAGCTTGTCTTCAAGCGGCTTCAAGGCGTGATCCCATTGGTGGTGCGTCAGGATAAAATGCCTCGCGGCCCGGCCCATGCGGTCGCATTGGGGCGCATCTTCAAGCAGCGCGAGAATCGACGCCGCCATCGCGTCATCTGTTTCAGCGGTGAGCGCTGCATCACGCGGCGCGGCTATGCCGGTCATGGCCTCGGCGCTGGCGACAACCGGCTTGGTCATTGCCATGGCCTCCAACACCTTGTTTTGAACGCCGCGGGCGACGCGCAAGGGCGCGACCGCGATTTTCGCACCGGCGAGCCAGGGGCGAATGTCCTCGACGCGGCCGGTGACAGTGACGCCGTCATTTCCATGAAGCGCGGCTATGGCCGGCGCCGGATTTGCGCCGACAATGGCGAAGGTGGCGTCTGGTCGCGCGCTCCGCACCGCCGGCCAGATATGCCTTGCAAAGTGGAGGACGCCGTCGACATTGGCGCGGTAGTCCATGGCGCCAGTAAAGACGCAGTCATGCTGCGGCGTGTCTGAAGTTTCGATAGCATGCGGATCGAAATAAACGCCATCAACGCCATTCGAAAATGTTGCGACCGTCTTCATCATGCCTGAGCGTGCATTGAAGATCGCCGCTTCCTCCGAACTTATGGCGAAGCTCGCATCGCACCAGTTTGCGATGTCGATTTCCTTGCGCGCTAATGTTTTCGCCTCGCGGGCATAGATCAGCTTCATCGGGCCTTTTGACTCTTCTGCATAGCCGCGCCATTTTTCAGCGTCCGCATCGCAAAAGTCGACAATGCGCTTCCTTCCTTCAACAGGCTTTTCAATGTAAGGCGCCATGGAAGAGGAAAACGCAATTTCGGCGCTGAGCGGTTTTTTCCGGAGCTCGCGGATGGCCGCCGACATGCGGGTGTCGTGAAAATACTGAAAACTCAACGGTCTTCCCAAGAGAAGAGCTTTGATGCTGCTAAGACGCGCGGCGCGCGGATTGAGCGATATGACGGTAACGCTTTCGCAAAAGCTATTCAGAAACTCGTTGTGGGCGAGGTCGCGCGGGTCGTCGGCGAAACAGGCGAGGTGAACGCGATAGTGTTCGGCAAGGAATTTCAGAATACGCCAGGACCGGATCTTGTCGCCCTTATCCGGCGGATAGGGAATGCGGTGGGCCAGAAACAAGACTTCCGGGTTCATGGGAAATTCGGCGCCAGCAAGGGGCCGAGACGGTTCGCGGCGAAGCCGGGAAGGTGCGGCCAGAGTTTCGAAAAAGCGGAAAACTTTGGATTATTTGCATTGATATCCGGAAGCGCATCATCGGCGATGAGTTTGATGCGATAGGTGAGGGGGCGCGGTTCGGCGCCCCACAGTTTTTTATACGCATAGGCGCCGGTGTCGACTTTACTGCGCCCAAAGTCGAAAATTGCGCATCCTTTTTCCGCAGCGCGGCGCATCACTGCCCAGTAAATATAGTCAAACGCGCGTGTCGCGCGGGCTTTCTCCGATGCGCCTATATAATAGGGCAGAACTTTATCCTTGAAATAAAAGCTCAGCAGCGCCGCAACGGGCTCCCCTTGATGTTCGACCACGGAAATCTCTGTTTTCGCCGGGAATGCATCCATCAATGCAATTAAAAACCGCCGCGGAAAAACCGGCGTGCCGAGCCGGTGGAGTGATTGTGCGTAGAGTCTGTAAAAGAGGTCCTGTTCGCCATTGTGTCGAATGCTCAAGGCGCCGTCATTTGCCGCCTCAATTGCTTTTCGGATTTCCGCGCGGCGCTTACGGGGGATTGCAGACAGCGCCTCTCCCTCATCTTTCGCCAAAGCCAATTCAAAGCATGCATGCAACCCGCTTTTTTCCAGCCAGTCTTCCCCTTCGAAATCCGACCGGCACTCAATGTAGCAAACATTATTGTCTTCACCGAGTTGCTGCGCCGCGTGGAGAAGCGCTTGAAGAGCCTCATCATCGCTGGCGAGCGGTCCGCCCCCGACCGAGAACGCGGTGGAAATCAGCGAAGCGCCAAGAAGCGGTGTTTTGGCGTATGTCAGCGGCAACACGCCTACGAGCAAGCCGTTTCTGTGTGCTGTGATGTAGAAAGTCTCATAGCCATAAGCGGCCTTTACAGCAGCGCCCCAGCCGGAGAGCTGAAAAAATGTTCCTCGCGGCTGAGACTGCACAAATGCGTCCCATTCGGCCGGATCGCATTGGGGCTCGCAGCTGACGGAAAGCGATGCGCTTGGCGTTATGGGGGAGGGTGCGTTCATTGCAGGCCCAACGCGTCATCGATGCGTCCCCAAGAAAAGCTGCCGAGCGTTTTCGAAAGCTTGCCTTCCATACTGCCGAGATTGAGATAGTGACGCAGCTGCGATTTTAGCGGGGCGCGGGTAAGGCGCGGCTGGTCCGGATCGATCTCCCAAGGGTGAAAATAAAAGATCACCGGTCCGTCGAGTTTTTTTGATGCTTCTGTGAGTAGCGCTTTTGACAGGGCGAGCGGCGCCGCCCGGAACCATCCGCCGCCCGCGGCGCTGAAGCGTTTTCCGAAGAAATCGACCGTCGCCACAGGCGCTTCGATCAGTCCGGCATTCTCATAAGGCGATTGCGGCGCCGATGCGTCACCGTAGTGGTCATGCGCGATAGGATGCGTGCTGGATGAATAAAGATGACCTGCCTCGGCGAGCGCCTCATGGGCCCAGGGTGTCGCCTTGCCGATAGAAAATCCGGCGGCGCGATAGCCATTCACGGCGACACCGGACAGATCCTCCAGCAGTGCTTTTGTTTTTTTGACATCCGCGAGGAATTGCTCGCGCGTCTGCTCATTGACTTTTGTGTGGTCGTAGCCATGGCTTGCCAGTTCATGGCCGCGCGCCACGATTTCTCTGATGAGGTCCGGGTCGCGTTCCGCCACCCAACCCAGCGTAAAGAACGTCGCCTTCGCGTCATGTGCGTCAAAAAGGTCAAGGCAACGCCGGGTGTTCTCGCCAACGCGCAACGAAAATCCGTCCCATGAAGCGCGGGAGACGACGCTTGAGAACGCCCAGACCTGAAAATAGTCTTCCACATCGACGGAAAGGGCGAAGCTGGGCCGGGATATGCCGTCGGCGGCGCTCATTATGCCCTCTCCGGGATTCGGTTAGCCTTCGGCGGCGCGCATTGCATCGAGCAAGGCTTCCGCGCGGCCGAGACTGTCAGCGATTTTTCGGCGGCGCTCACTGCGCGTTTGTTCGCTGGCGCTGACCGTGCGAGTGAGGTCAACGACATTGGAATGGGCGCGTTTCAGCTCTTCGCGTGTTTCGTCAATGGAGCGGGTGAGGGCGCTTCTCCATTGCGGACCGTCCGCAGCGTCCGACGCCAACAGCGCGTCTTCTTGATCCGGCGCCGCTTCTTCCGACGCAGAGGCCGTCCCTTCGCTTGCCGCCTTGATGGCGCTTGCCACGTCAGTCAGCGTGGCTTCCTGCGGCGCGCGGTCACGTTTTTTCGCGCGCAGTCGATCGAGAACGCTTATGG
Organism: Alphaproteobacteria bacterium; assembly: GCA_030428745.1. Classification (GTDB taxonomy): domain Bacteria; phylum Pseudomonadota; class Alphaproteobacteria; order Caulobacterales; family Parvularculaceae; genus Hyphococcus. The sequence goes on along the minus strand of JAUIEG010000048.1, from coordinate 4,827 downwards.
ATGAGGAAACGATTTCCGGCTCTTGTTCCACAGGGCTCTCCAGGTCGGGCTCAACGGTGGCGGCGCTTTTACGCGCTCGCTCGTTTTCCAGCGAGACAATATTGGTTTCCGCCTCGTCATCGGGAGCCTTATCGGCCCCGGAACTTTCAGATGGCGTTTCGGCAGGCATTTCCTCTGGCGTTGCCGCTGTCGCGACAACCGGCTCCTCTTCCGGTTCTTCTACAGCCGGTTTGTCTTCGATCTTTGCAACGGGCGGCATGGCGTCCGCGGGTTTACGCGCGTCGAGTTTTTCTTCTTTTAACTCGGCGCAAACGGTTTCGACGACGTCGGCGGTCACCTCGTGCGTTTCCTCCAGTGAGCAGTAAAGCATCAGCCGGTTGCAAAGCGTGTTGACGCGGCGGGGGAGCCCGGTCGTTGCTTCGTGGATCGCGTGGAAGGCGTCATCAGTAAAGGCCGGGTCTTCGCGCCAACCTGCGACTGAAAGGCGATGCAGGACGTAGTCGCGGGTCTCTTCCTCGGAAAGGTTTTCAAGATGGTAGGAAGCGATCACGCGCTGACGCAATTGCTCCATATTGGGTTGTTCCATAATTGCGCGAAATTCCGGCTGACCGACCAGAAAGACCTGGAACAAGGGCGTTCCCTCATAGTCGATATTGGACAGCATGCGCAGTTCTTCGAGTGTTTTGAAGGGCAGGTTCTGCGCCTCGTCGATGATCAGGAGAACGCGCCGTCCACGATTAAGCTGGTCGAAGAGATAATCTTCAAAGGCTTCGATTTCACCCGCACGTCCTTCGCCTTCGGGCTCGATCCGGAAGGCTGACAAAATCTGGCTGAGCAGATCTTCGGCTTCGATATTCGACGTGAGGAGATTGGCGGCGACAATGTTGGACGAATTGAGCTGATCGAGAAGGTGGCTGATCACCATGGATTTGCCCGCACCGACAGGGCCGGTGATGACGATAAAGCCCTCCGCCTGCTTCAGGCCGTAATGGAGATAGGCCATCGCCTTATTATGGCTGCGGCTGCCATAAAAGAAACGCGGGTCCGGGTTCAGACGGAAAGGCGCATCGGTAAGGCGAAAATACTCTTCATACATGTTTAGAAGTCCACGGTGATTCCCGCCAGGAAGTTATTCTCGTCATATTCGAGGAGCGCGTTTGGCGAAAAGCGTTCCGTATGCGTCGCCTCGACAAAGACAGAAGCGTTTTTGTAAATTCGATAGGATGCCCCGATCTGGCCAATAACCGTATTGGTAACGCCGTTGGTGGCCGCTAGCGAAGCACAGTCTGCAACAGCGTCGAACAACGGGTCCATAGTGTCGATGCCGAAAATCAGCGGGTTCGCCACGCAGGTCGCCTCATCAAAGGCGGTATCGCTGCGGCGGAAGGAAACCGAGCCATAGCCGGTAATGCGTCGGGCAAGGCGCCGGTTGAGATTAAGGCTCGCGCCATAGGTTTCGATTTGTCGAAAACCGAAATTATCGTCTGAATAGAAGCCGTTGAGCGACAGTTCCGTAAGATCGAAATCACCCGTCAGAGAGGCATATGCAGAATCGGAAACGGAAACGCCATTGGTCTGGGCGCTGCCGAAATTGCGGCTGGAGGCGTAGAAGGTCGCTGCTTCGATAACGTCCCGCGCCGAAAGCTGTTGTCCTTCACGTAAGCGGTCGGCGAATTCCAGCGTTTCGCGTTGGGTCGACTGGAATTGCGACGTAACCGATTGCGCCCGTGTGCGAAAAGACCGGCTGGCGCCGGCAGTGAAGGCGAACCGTTGCGATATCTGATAGCGCGCGCTGGCGTCGATGAAGTCATCGCCATAGCGTTCGCCATATTCAAGCCTGATGGAAGACCGCGGCCCGGGTTGCGCGGTGAAGCCTGCGCGCCAGAAAAAGCCCGAAAGATTATCGTCATTAAAAAAGACGGACGCGGCGCCCTCGGTTTCCAGTTCATCATAGCCGAGACCGCCGGAAAGAGCGAAACGGTCGGTCAGCGAGAATTGCAGGTCAGCCGAAACGGCGCCCTGTCTGTAGCCAAAGTCCGGGAAGAAGCTGACGCCGTCCTCAGTCGTGTCGCTGCCATAGGCGGTCAAACGGAAGCGCATGCGGTCCAGCTTGCGGCCGCTGTCATATTGGGCAAGCACTTCGTGAGTGAGGGAATCGTTGATTGAGCTGCCGGAAAAGAACGAAGAAAGCGATCCGCTGTCATCCACAAACACCTGGGAGAAACGGTAGCGCAGCTCGGCGCTCGAATCGTCGGAGAACTCATGAAAGATATATGGGCTCGCCGCATAGGTGTGAACATTGGCGCGCTGGTTACGGCCGGCGTTGATATTGCCCGAAAACCTTGCCTGGTCGCCGAGCAGTTGCCGCGATGTCGACCCGGAAAAATCGAAATAGAGCCAGTTTTCAACGCCCGTGAACGTGCTTGTGCCGGCGATATTCTGGTTCACCGCAAAGTCGCTGTCATTGAGGAGATAAGAAAAGTCGAGATCGCCGAGAACAATCGCTGTGACGCGCTTTGTTGAATAAATGGCGCCGCCGGAAAGCAGGGTGGAGAGAATATATTCGTCATCCTCTAACCCGGAGCGCTGCAGATTGATGTTGTCTGAGTACCCGGCGCGCACAGAAGCGCTCGCGGCGTAACCGAAATAATCGGTCTGCATTTTCAGCGGCGCATCGGGCGCCGCGACCTGGGCGAAGGAGGCTGTCGCAAAGACGCCGATGCCGGCGCTGGCGAGAAGCGCTGCTTTCAAGCGTGGTCCGGCGGCCAGAGTGTTTGTGTGCTTCCCCATGAGACTATCCTTCACTTGAGGGTTTGCCGGAGGGCGCGCTCGCGGCTTCGCTGCGGTCATAATATTCGTAAGAACCATAATGGGCGCCGCCGGCGCCAATTTGGCACCGGTTCAGCATCAGGCTGACATTCGGATTGATGTCGATCAGTTCGTCGACGGCGGCGGCGACGGCGGCTTCCGGCGTTGAATTGGCTTCAACGACGAAGACAATCTCGTCGGCGTATTTGGCGAGCATGACAGCGTCAGTCGCGGCCAGCACCGGCGGCGCGTCAATGATGACAAGGCGTTGAGGATTGGCGGTGGAAAGTTCCGTCCACATATCCTGGGCGTCTGAAGTCGCAAACAGGTCGGTAGGCCGTTCCGCCTGTGCGCCCTCAGGGATAATCGTAAGAGGCGCTGCATTAAGACGCCATCCGAGGCTCTCCGCATCGAGTTTCGGATTGCGAATGCGGTCATGCAGGCCAGCGGCTTCAGGCAGCCCCAACCGTTCACGGATTTTAGGGCGCGACAGATCCGCATCGATCAGGAGCGTTTCAATCTGATCTTCGAGCGCCAGGCTGAGAGCCAGATTGATCGCGGTGAAGGTTTTGCCTTCACCGGCCCTTGTCGAGGTGACGAGGATGACGTTGCGCTGTTTGCCGGGCGTGCGGAACGCCTGGCGCTCACCGCTTGAGCGAAGATAGCCGATGCGGCGCAACAGGCGGCGCTTTACGGCGCGCATTTCAAGCGCGAGCTGGCTGGAGCGGTCTTGCGGGTTGTAAAACCCGTGATGCGACATCGCCGAAAAGTCGAGATCGATCTTTTCAGGCTCGCCCGTCTGCGGCGTTTCCGTCATTTCGGTGGCGTCGCGCTTTTTCTTGTCCTTCTTGCTCTTTTTATCTTTCTTGGCGAACGCGGCTTTAAGGACATTGGCGCCGGCTTTTTCAACAACGCTCATAATGACGCCTCCATCTCTGGATGGTTGGCGGCTGCTGTTTTTCCGATCGCCGGGTCAGTTGAGGGCAGCCGGAAAACTGTCAGATAAGCGTATAGCCCGGCAATAGCGATAAAGCTGACGCTCGCCATAGCGATGCGCATGCGGTCTTGTTTGCGGGCTGCAAAAATTTCATCCGACGGCGTTTCGCTGATAGCGCCGAGGACGGGCAGACCAAAAGCGGACTGAAGTTCGCTTGCCTGCGTATAGCTCTTGTCCAGCAGGCTGAGTCCGAGCGCGGCGGCGGTTCCCGCCCCTAAAGCCGCGATGCAGACGCCAAGAATAAGAAGAAGCCTTGGCGGATCGCTGGGCGCAAGCGCTTCAGAGGGCCATTCGAAGACTTGATACTCAACGCCGCGTCCCGCTGCGCCGAGGTTGCGCGTCAGGTCGAGGCGATCGCGGCGCGACAGCAATTCCTCATAGGTCTTTTGCGTCTGCTCATATTCGCGCACGATTTGACGTAGTTCGGCTTCAACGGCTGGCGCCTGGCCAGCGGCGAAGTCCAGCGCGCCGAGTTCTTCCTTGAGGCGCGCTTCGCGTGCTTCAAGCGCGGCGACAGAATCATGCGCAACCCGCAGCTCAGATTGCAGGCGGACATATTCCGGGTTGGCGGACAGGGCGGCGTTTTCTTTTTCGAGCTCTTCGATCCGGGCCATGACGCCGCGAATGTCGGGATGATTTTCTTCGTATTGACTGCGCAGCGCCGAAAGCTCGACTCTCAGCCGGTCGAGTTCGCCTCCGGAGGCGCGGCGCGGTGTGGCGGAAATGAGATTTTGCAGCGTGAGAACGCGGCCTTTCGTGCGCTCGAGTTCATCGCCGACGCGAACGATCTCATTTTCTTTGAGTTCGCGCTGGCGCGAGGCGCCTTGAAGAGAGGTGAGTTCGGCGGCGTGTTCGGCGCGGAAAGCAGCGACGGCGCGTTCATTAGAGACCAGTTTTTCTTCATACTCTTCGATTTGCAGATCGAGACGGCGGCGCGCAGCTTCACTCTCCGTCAGGCTGGCGCCGAGATCCTGTTCGATCAGCATGTTGAGGACGGCGTCAACGACGGCGCGGGCGATTTT
>JAUIEG010000730.1 GCA_030428745.1 Alphaproteobacteria bacterium | reverse complement strand
TGAAAGCGAGCGGGTAAGACCAGCGCGGCCCGGCGGGCGTCACCGCGCCCAGATGGTCGCCGAACCGGTTTTCAATCTCTATACGGAATTTCTCGTCGTCAAGCGCCATATAAGCCGGCGCGGCGTCCGCGCGCTCGGTCCATACCAGCGACGAGCGATGCATCTTAACCTGTGCGCCTTCGCGGACGGGGGTCATTGGCAAAATTGCAAACGGTCCTGACGGCAAAAAGAATTCGTGGGCGACGCCGTCATGAGATTTTTCATGAGCGACCGTGGCGACGATCCCCGCCTGACCATAGCTCCAGTCATTGGTCTTGATCCCGGCTTCGGCGCGCAAGGATGAGCGGCGCCCGTCAGCGGCGATGACCAGCGCGGCGGAAAGGCGGCGGCCATCGCCAAGATCGACAATCGCCTCGCCCGGATTGAATTTCGTCGCGGCGCGCGTCGCCGGGGCCATCAGCGTGACTTTGTCCGAGGCGTCGATGGCGTCGAACAGCACATCGCGGATGACCCGGTTCTCGACGATCCAGCCGAGCGGCTGATCCGGGCCGAGCTCACTGCTGTCGAAATGCAGGGAGAAGGGCGAGACGGCGCCGTCGGACAGCCAGGATTTCGCGCGGCCGTCCGTAACAAGGATATCGCGGATGGCTTCGGCGTCCGGGGCGATGGCGTCCCAGAGCCCCAGCCGCTTGAACACCCGCGCGGAGGCGTAGGATATCGCCGAGGTCCGCCCGTCAAAGGCCGCGCCGCGCATGACGGCCGGGTCTGCAGCGTCCACAAGGGCGCAGGAAAAGCCGCGTGAGGCGAGGGCGAGGCTCGCCAGTCCCCCGGCGGGCCCGCCGCCGATAATGACGATGTCGAAATGCTGGGTTTCGCTCATGGGGCGACAATCGCGCTTTGGAGGGCGTTCGTCCACTCGGCGCGCCGCCGCTGCGGCGAATGGCGCGCATCGGCTATCACGGCTATGGTGCTGTCGTTCGCTTTGCTGCGAGCGATGTTGCCAGTGAGAATGATGTGTCCGACCTCTCGCCATATTTCCTTACCGGGGCCGCGGCCGGAGAGGCTGGCGACGATGCACAAGCTTTGAGCGACTATGAGAAAGGCGCATTGCTGGGCGATGCGCTTTGCTGTGAATGCCTGGGGTATATGCATGACAACGGTTATGGCTGTTATCCTAACAAGGCCGAGGCGATGCGCTATTACCGCCTGGCTTGGTGGCGGGACCGGTGTTCTAGTGCTGCTTACAACGCGGCGCTGATCTACCGGGAGCGCGGCAATTACAAAGCGATGTTCGAATGGTTCAGGCGCGCGGCGCTCGCGTATGACGGCGACGGATGGCTTGAAATGGCGAAATGTTACGCCGCTGGGCGCGGGGTGCTTAGATCCGCTGATCTCGCTTGGAGATGCCTTCGCAGGGCCCATACTTCGGATGCTTTCGCGGAAGACATAGAAGAAACCGAAACCGCCATTCGCGCGCTCTTGGCGACGCGCCGCGGGATCTGACGAAAAAACAAATCCGGCTTTAACCCTTCGGGAAACACTTCTAGGAGAGGGTGGCTTCAAACCGTTGATGGATGATGATGCGCCTCGCCCGTTTTTTTATTCCGGCACTTCTCTTCGCGCCCGGCGCCGCCGTTGCGCAGGACATGTCCCAGGCGAGCGATGTGACGCGCTTTGTGCTCGACAGCGGCCTGTTGATCGTCGCCGGCGTCGCCGCGATTATTGCGATTGCGGGGCTGGCGCTCAAAGATATCGGTCTCGCCCGCACCCAGAACGCGCCGCAGGTCTGCCTGCGCACCATCGGCGCCCTCGGGGTTTGCGTTTTTGCGTTCTGGGCGGTCGGCTATCATCTTCTCTTCAGCATCGAAGAGGGCGGGTTTTTGGGACCGTTCCAAAGCTGGTCCTTGATGGACGACAATCCCGCTGACACGGGCCGCGCCTCCGGCGCACACTGGTTTT
>JAUIEG010000729.1 GCA_030428745.1 Alphaproteobacteria bacterium | reverse complement strand
GGGCAGGGGCTTCTCCTGCAGATTTTCACCCAGGACGCCATCGGTCCGATCTTCTACGAGATCATCCAGCGCAAGGGGAATGAAGGTTTCGGCGAGGGCAACTTCAAGGCGCTGTTCGAATCGATCGAGGAAGATCAAATTCGACGCGGCGTTCTGAAAGAATCTGCCTAAAGGACTCTCATGACCGTCGCCTGCGTATCGCGGAAAACCAAGCCCGGCGCCAAGCGTAAGCTCGTTCTTGATGAGTTTGCGCCCTACCGGATCGTTGCGCTTGGCCACGCGATATCAGGGCGGCTGGCGCGCGCCTATCGCGACGAGAATATCACTATTCCCGAATGGCGCGTGCTCGCCGTCATTGGCGAGGCCGAGCGCGTTGCGGCGCGCGATGTCGTCAAACGCACGCCCATGGACAAGATGACGGTCAGTCGCGCCGTTGCGAGCCTTGAACAGAAAGGCTTCGTTACTCGCACGCCGGACGAAGCGGACCGGCGGGTCTCCATGCTGTCCTTGTCAACTGATGGCCGCAAAGTGTTCGATCGCATCGCGACGCTGGCGCTTTCTTTCGAAGACGACCTCATGTCGACCCTCGAGCCGGAAGAGGCCGCGGCCTTCCGCCTGGCGCTCGAAAAGCTTGAAGAGCAGGCGGGGGAGCAGGACGTTTAATCCAAAAATAATAAGGGCAACTCGCTACCTAGTTTCTGAAAAAATGAAGGCTCACGCCCCATAATGTTGTAATTTGCGATGGCGGCGACCGCGACGTCATGTTCAGGATAGTATCGCACAAGCGCATAGGCGCCGTTCGTTTCTCCATCATGTCCATATGATCGCGGCAATCCATCTTTGGCGCCGCGAATTTGCCAGCCGAAGGCATATCCGACTTTTTCGGCGCCGTTATCGAGTTGCGCGATCTCACCATTGTGGAGCGTTGCCGGGGTTATTAGCAAGTCATGGCTCTCTTCAGTCAAAATGCTACTGTTGAATGCTTCAAAAGCGAAGCGCGCCAAGTCTTGCGCCGTGGATAACATGCCGCCTGATGGGTAGTAGTCGGAACTGTCGCGCATGATCGTGTTGATGACCTTTCCGTCCTCCATCCAGGTCATGACCGGATTTTTTACAGTGACGGTGTAAAACCCTGCACGGTTTTTGATGATTTCCATCGGATTATCCGTCGTCGTGTTTTCGAGAGCGAAGGGTTCAGCAAGGCGCTTGCGAAGCGCGTCAGAAAAGCTTTCGCCTGTTCCGCGTTCAATTGCAGCGCCGATCAGATTGTAGCCGAGGCTTGTATATTCGAATGCTTCACCGGGCGGTGCAACGAGCGGATCGGCTGCGAAGCTTTCAATGCCTTCCGTCAAGGTCGCACGATGAAACACGTTATTGGCTTCAAGATAATTTGAAAAATCATAGTGGCGGACGCCGGCGGTGTGAGAGCCGAGACGACGCAAGGTCACAATTCCAATTTTTTCGCCGAATTCAGGAACATACTCGCGGATGTCAGTATCAAGCATGACTTCGTCGCGCTGGGCGGCAATGAGGGTAAGAACAGCGGTGATGGGTTTCGAAACGCTGCCGATCCTAAGTCTTTGATTGGCGCTCATGGGAATGCTCTGTTCGAGGTCGGCCATACCGGCCTCGCCGCTCCAGACGAGTTCGCCATTCTTGATCACGGCGGCCATAACGCCTGGCCCGCCATCCTCTTCCAGTACTGCGTTTAGGTATGTCTGCGCAGCGTCAGTGCGGGCGTCAGATTGCGCAACGGTGGCGCAGGCCTGCGTAACCAGCAGGAAGCAGAAAAAAATTGTCAAGCTGCGAGACATCATCCATACCCCTCTCCGTGACAACTAGTACGAATAGCACTAGATGACTTTCCTGATCAAGAGGACAATTTGTGCGTAATCTCACCAATCTCGAATGTGTGGCGCTAGCGCATCTCTGGAAAATCGGTCCCTGCACGGGGCATGAGT
>JAUIEG010000728.1 GCA_030428745.1 Alphaproteobacteria bacterium | reverse complement strand
AGTTTTTGCGCAATAAAGCCGATGGCGACGATCAACCGGAAGCCCGGATTATAGGTCTGGTGGCGCGTGTAAACGAGATTGCAAAGCTCGCCCAAGGCGTCTCGGCCATAACCGGTCAACACATGCCAGAGGTCGTGACTGACCTGAAGATGCATGAACAGGCGCATATATTCGGAAAACTCCGGATACGCCTCATAATCGATGTCGGCTTCCTCGGCCGCTGACCGAAGCCCTTCGGGCGTCAAATTCTCGCCCTCCATGAAAGCAAGATAGGCGCGCGCAAGGGAGCCTTGCGGGTAAGCGCGCAACTTTTCGCGATCGCCGAGCAGCTCTTCAAGCTTCACCGGCTCGGTAACGACGCGCCGGCCATAAGCCGTATCCGTGAATTTACGGAACATGCGCTTGGGCGTGTCGCCCGACATCGCCTTCATGATTTCGAAGACCTGACGCGTGTCCTCTTTGTTGGAGATGAGCTTCAGAACAGACGCCACAGCGTGCAGCGGCCGGCGCCGTTCCGTCGGCGGCGTCGGAAAACCGTTGATCCAGACATATTGCTCAGGCGGGATTTCAATTCGGGTGGGTGAGGCGTCAGCAGTCATTGGGCGGCCTGTTCTTTTTATAGCGTTACACTGACCAGTTTACCTGTCTGCATTTTGCCCCTCGAGGCCCGGAATTCAAGGGCTGGATGAAAATATTCATCGGAAAACGGCGGCAGGGGGCGCTCAGGTCGCGAGCTTCAGCTTCTGGCGGTCAAAGATTTTGAGCACCTGCGCCAGATCCTGCCCGCGTTTGAGGACCGCGCCGGTCATGGAAACGACGACCCAGGCGCCCTGCTTTCTCGCCAGCGCCGGGCGCTTTTCGATGCGATAGAGCGGCAGTTCCGAGGCGCGGCGGAAGATCGAAAACACCGCCGCGTCCTGCAGGGAATCAATAGCGTAATCGCGCCACTCCCCGGCGGCGACGAAATAGCCATAGACCGAAAGGATGCGGGTGAGCTCGCTCCGGGTGAAGGCGACCGCTTCAGGGCGCCCTCTGCTCTGGCCCTTGGACGGGATCGATGCAGGACTGGTTCGCATGAGGCTAGAGCATCGCCCGACCGGCGCGCCGTCGCAACCCCCGACAAGCCTTTCGCAACCGCAACCAGGTTCGGGATGGGCGGGGAAAATCATCCTTAAAATCGCCTTAATTGGTCCCTCTCCGCGCCCCAATCAGCCGTCAGTGTCGATCGGCCGGGCGGATGGTCCGGGCCGGAGTTTCCGGTTTTAACCATCGCCCCCAGCCCCCGGGAGATTTGGCCCCCTCTCCGTCCGGCAATTTCTTTTCCTCCCTCCTGCTTGACCGCCCTCTGACTTGACGGTCTGGGCGAGCCTTGTGAAAGGCTCGGGGCCATGAGCCCGGTCATCACCATCGCCCTCCCCGTTTTCGCCGTCATCGCCGCCGGATTCGCCGCCGGCCGGACGAACATGCTCAGCGCCGCCGAATCGGAGGTGCTGAACAAATTCGTGTTCAAGATCGCCATGCCGGCGGCGCTGTTCGGCCTGACGGCGGGCGCAACGCCGCCGGGCGAAAAGGAACTCGCCGTTGCGCTTTCCTATCTGGCGGGGGCAAGCGTCACGCTTCTGACCGGCTATTTCCTCTCGCAGCGGTTTTTCAATCTGTCGAAACAGGAAGCCGGCGCCCACGCCCTGACCTCAACGCTCGGCAATGCGGTTTTTCTCGGACTGCCCATTGCGCTCAACATCGAAGGCTGGGCGAAGCCTTTCGTCTCCTCCATGCTGCTGGAAGGCACGATCATCATCGGCCTCGCCACCGCCCTGATCTCGCCGCGCAAGGAGAACGGTCACGCATTAGCGCGCGCCGCAGCCTTCGTTACAGAGCCTTTGAAAAACCCGCTGATCGTCGGTCTCCTTCTCGGCTTTATCTATTCGGCGATTGGCGTTCCGTTCGAGCCGCCGGTCAAAACC
>JAUIEG010000727.1 GCA_030428745.1 Alphaproteobacteria bacterium | reverse complement strand
AGGCGTCTTCGTCTTCGGCGGTAATTTTACGAACGGCGATCATGCGGCGGCTTTCGTGGCGGCGATCCAACCGCCGCCAAGGACGCGGTCATGGGCGGCGTCGGGTGAATAAAAGACACAAGCCTGCCCCGGCGCCACGCCCTCTTCCGGTGTCGCAAGCTCCACCGCCCAGCCCTCATCCCAGATGAGTTTCGCCGGCGCCGGCGGGCGGGTGGAGCGGACTTTGACAGCGATCTCAGTCCCGTCGCGCGCCGCCGCCTCGCCGTCGCCGTCCCCGAGCCAGGTGACGTCTTTCAGGGCGATGCGCGAGACCATGAGCGCCTCGCGCGGGCCCACAATCACTTGCCGCGTCGCCGGATCGAGGCGCACCACAAAGAGCGGGTCGCCCGCCGCAACGCCGAGGCCGCGGCGCTGGCCCACTGTGTAGTGGATGACGCCCTGATGGCGCGCGAGCACCGTCCCGTCCACATGGACGATCTCGCCGGGCTCGGCGGCGCCGGGGCGCAACCGCTCCACAACGGAGGCGTATTTGCCTTCCGGCACGAAGCAGATGTCCTGACTGTCCGGCTTGTCAGCGACGACCAGCCCAAGCTCCGACGCAATCCGACGCGTTTCCGACTTTGGCATTTCGCCCAGCGGGAAGCGCAAATAATCGAGCTGGTCTTTCTTCGTCGAGAACAGGAAATAGCTCTGATCTTTCGACGCGTCATGGGCGCGGCGCAGCTCCGGCCCGTTCGGGCCGTCGACGCGGCGAATGTAATGCCCCGTCGCCATGGCGGCGCCGCCAAGATCGCGCGCGGTTTCAAGCAGATCCTTAAACTTCACCCGCTCGTTACAGCGCACGCAAGGAATCGGCGTCGCGCCGGCGAGATAGGTGTCGGCGAAATCCTCCATCACCGCTTCGGAGAACCGGTTCTCGTAGTCGAGCACGTAATGGGGAAAGCCCATGGCCTCGGCGACCCGGCGCGCATCCTGAATGTCCTGGCCGGCGCAGCAGGCGCCTTTTTTCTGGATGGCGACGCCGTGGTCATAAAGCTGCAGGGTGACGCCAACCACATCATAGCCGGCTAGTTTCGCCAGCGCCGCGGTCACAGACGAGTCGACGCCGCCGGACATGGCGACGATCACGCGTGCGCCCGCGGGCACGCCGAGATCGATCCGGGGCGCGTCGATCGTTGATATGTCTTTCAGGGCCGTCATTTCGCGGCGGAACATAGGGACGGCGCGGTCCGAAGACCAGTCCCGGCCGTAAAGGCGTTGGTTACATTTCTAACCAGTCTCTTAAAGCCCGCGTAAGGGCCGCTCCCTAACATTACCGATTGGAGAGAATACTGAGTGTGAGTTGCGTGATGCGCCCGAAAAAACCAGCCCGCAAACCGGCGGCCAAAAAGGCCGCCCCGAACGGCAAAACCCGGAAACGGCCTAACAAGGCGATGAAACTCCGGTCGAGCGCATTCGCGCTCGCGCTGGCGATCCCGCTCGCCTGGGCGGCGGCGAACACCGCCCCTCACGCTTTTTCAGCGCCCAACCAATATGAGGGCGTCGTCACCAGGATCGTGGATGGCGACACTTTCTATCTCGATAACGTCGAAACGCGGATCCGCCTTTGGGGGCTTGATGCGCCGGAACGGGGCCAGCCCGGCGGCAATGCCGCTAAGCGGGCCTTGCGCGAAATCGCCCATGGCGAGCGTCTTCGCTGTAAAGAGGTCGATATTGACCGCTATGGCCGAATTGTCGGCCAGTGCTTCCTGTCCGATGGCCGCGATGTGGCGGCGATGATGATCGAAAGCGGCAATGGCCGCGATTATGTGCGCTATTCGGGCGGGTATTATTCAACGCGATAATTGATGGCCGTCAGGCTTTGGTCAGTCAGGCGGCGCGTTTCAACTTCAGCGCGGTCCAGACATCGTCGAGCGCCTTGATGAGATCGCCCATATGGTCATCCGTATGCAGCGGCGTCGGCGTGAA
>JAUIEG010000047.1 GCA_030428745.1 Alphaproteobacteria bacterium | reverse complement strand
TAAGGCCGTCACTGGAATTAAACATAAAGGACCGCTGTGCGCTTGGGCCTCTGGAGAATCGTCTTTGGAAGGCAAAAGAGGTCATTGCGATCGAGATTCAGCAAGGTCTTGTAAGAGTTACTAGTTTATGAAAGGGCAGAGTGGAAGGTCTAGGATGAGTAATGTTAAGCTTTGTGATTTGAGTCACCAGTAATATGCCTGAACTCTACGAGAGAACAAACAATGAATAGTGAAATCATAAACCCGCTACAAGATTTGGCAGGTTACAATCTTCGTCGAGCAAGTAATATTATAATACTTCCCTTAGAGGAATCGCTGCGGGATATTAATATCTCTATCGTGAGTGCGACGCTTTTGATTTTGATCGAAGCCAATCCCGGCGTTACGCAGAGCCAGTTGGGCCGTGAGGTCGCAATTAAGAGCTCAAATATGACCCCACTTGTTCTGGATCTACTCGGGCGAGAATTGATTGAACGCGAACGAAATGACGGCCGAAGCTATGGCCTATTTATAGCGGGCAAGGGGAAGACGAAATTGAAGAAAGTGTGGCGATGCATTTTGGAGAGTGAGGCGCGACAATCCAACCAATTCTCAAGGGCAGAGTGGAAGCAGCTTGTGTGCCTCCTTCAAAAAGTCTGGAAGTGACCAGTTTAGTCGCGACCCGTTTTAGAAATCGTAGCCAATATTGATTGTTGCTTTCCAACAAAAAGCCTGAAACGCGCAAAGCGTTTCAGGCTTACATCCTTAAACTCGATATTCCCTAGTAATTTACTACAGCTGTAAGGCCAACCGTGCGTGGCCTCACAGGCGTATATTCGAATACCGGAGAAACCGTTGAAACGCGTGAACGATTGAGTTTCGGATGTTGATCGAGCAGATTGTTGACGAACAAAGATATTTCAACGCTCTCGTTAAGCGAAACGCCGGCGCGAATGCGAACATCGTGGAATTCCGGCTCAGGACGCTGTAGAGGGTCGTACATTGTCGGGTAATTCGGATCCCGGCCGGGAATCGGATCTTTGTTGCTGCTGCGGAAATTGTAGTCCGCTCGCAGGTAGGCCGGCATAGCGGCGATCATGGTTTCATAGTTGCCGCTGAGTGCTACGGTCCAAGGCGAACCGCCGAGTGTGTGCCCCTCAGTGACTAGATCCTGGACAGCGCCCGCAGAGCGGATCGTCGTGTCAAACTGCGCTTCATTGTAGCCTACGGAGGCTAATACACTGAAGCTATCCGTCAAATCCCATGAGAGTTGCAGGTCTACGCCTTTGCTCGTGGCGTCCCCGAGGTTGGTGATAAATTCATAGGGACAATTCTGCAGTCCGCCTACGCCGCGGATAATATTCGACCAATCGATATAATAAACGCTTGCAGCCACACGGAGGGAGTTATCAAAGAGTGTGTTTTTCGTGCCCACTTCGTAACTCCAAACCGAGTCGGAGTCATATTGATTGGGCGCCTCCCTGATACCAAGCGAGTTCAGCGCGGTGTTGCAGCCCTCTGTAAAAGGGATGCTGCGGTTAGCGCCGCCGATCCGATAGCCTTTGGTTGCGCTGGCGTAAACTAGGTTTTCGCCCCATTCGTAGGATAGGGCGAATTTCGGCGTGATGGGATTCTCAGACTGCTCGCCGCCATTCTGGACAGGAACTGCACCAGAAAAGACGCTTGTTACGACGCCGGTAAAGTCGAAGGACGTATGAGCATACCGGACGCCAGCGGTTGCTGTTAAGCCGTCCGTAATTTCGAAGCTGACTTCGCCAAACCCTGCGATTTGCGAATCGCTGGCCTCAATGTTTTCATCGTAAAGCGGTGCGTCGCCATATACATCGGAATAGAGTACTTCGTCACCGAAATAATAGAAGAAGAACTCATTTTGAACCGATTGATATGAAGTTTGCCGGGCTTTTCCATAGTACATGCCGACAATCCAATTCAATCGGCTGTCCGTATCATTGTTGGAAATGCGAATCTCCTGATTCCAGTTGTACTGGTCGTTGCCGCTCAAGTTGGTCGGGCTGAATCCTGGAATGCTGAAAAAAGAATCAAACTGTTCAGGCGTACTCGTAAAAGCGCCCAAATCGTAGATTGTATAGTCATAAACACCGTCTTCGTTTCGGCGAAAATAGCTCGTCGAGGAGGCGATAGAGACGGCCCCAAGATCGAGAGCAATGTCCAGAGCAGGGAGAACATACCTATCTCTGTTCTCCTCACCGAAAAATGTGCCGATTACATAATCGCCGTTGCTTGCATCACTAAGATTTTCCCATGCCCGCAGATTTTCATGCGAGTAAATTTCGTTGTAATAGACAGACGGAGAAATCGAGATGTTTTCTGTTGGTTGGAATTTCAGGGCAGCGCGCGCAGCGTAGGTCTCAAGATCGTTTGCATTTTCTTCTTGAGTAATTCCAGACAGATAGGTTTCGCGGTCAATAAAACCGCCATCCATGCGATAATATCCGCTGATACGGAATCCAAGTTTGTCTTCCACGATCGGACCGCCGACGGCAAGACCGGTCTCGTAGCTCGCATCGCCGCCTTGTGTAAGTGCGAGTTCGTTGCGGCTGTAAACGCTGTAATCGTCGAGGCTGGGTTTGCGTGTGATAAAACGGACTGCTCCGCCTTCCGCTCCTGCGCCGAATAAAGTCCCTTGCGGCCCTCTGAGCACTTCTACGCGCTCGATGTCGAAAGTATTCGGATATGCATTTCTGGGCTGGCTGCCAACGCTGCGTGCTTGAACTGGCGTATCGTCAATATAAATGCCAGTAGTTGCCGAGCCTGTGCCGGATGAAATTCCTCGGATGCTGATGTTTGAGGCTGTCGACGCTGTGCGTGAAAAATTAACGCCCGGTGTGAAGTTTGCTACGTCGTCAATAGAGCGAAGGCCTTGCCGGTCGATTTTCTGTTGGCTGAACGCTTCGATACTGAGTGGCACGTCCTGTATTGTTGCTTCGCGCCGTGTTGCGGTTACGACAATCTGGTCAGAGCCTGCATTTTGCGACGCGTCTCCGGTATCCTGAGCTGTAGCTGCTCCGGCTCCGAAAAGTATCGTCGCGACGGTGGTTAGTAAAGATCCTTTAATAGCCCGACTTGTCATTTCACCCTCCTGGTCTGTCTTGTGTCGGCTAGCAGAAAGCGAAATCGTAATGACTCCGCTTTCCGTCAGACCGCCGGAAAGGGTGGTGTTGTCGAGGAGTAAATCCAGGGCCTCGAGTAACGTGTATTTCCCTGAGATGGCGTTTGTTTCGACAGTCTCGACTTCATTTGTCTGAAAAAGGATGGAGCGACCAGTCTTATAAGAAAGCGTTTTGAGAGCCTCAGGAGCCGGCTTCGCCGGGATCTCAAGGAAAATGCGTTCTTGTGCAGCTGCAGCATCGTACCCAGACGCTGTCAGCAATAAGAGGATCAGTGCATAGCACAAAATCTCTATACGTCGTTTATATCCCTTCAGCCCCGCGCCTTTCTTATCGACCATTCACGCCATCTCCGGCGGTCTAGGATATAGGACCGCTCAGCCTCAAAAACCTTCTAGTCCGATCTCCACATTATTTTTTTTAAAATGCAATTGCAGAAATGTGTGACGGAATAGCATCACCACATTATTGCAAAGCATTCGCGCGATGTAATGCGAAGGTTTTACGCCGAAGCAACGATTAAGCACGTCTCTTAAGTAGAAAATGCTTCTCGCTGATGCGAACAACGTCGATATAAAAAGAATCCTGTAGCGCTTCAAAGAGCGCCTCGGTTTCTCCTATGCGGAATATTCCGCCAAATTCCAATGTCTTAAGATCGTCGTCATTAATATCAACTTGAATGTCGGAATAGCGCTGCATTTCCTGGACAACTTCTTCCAACGGCGTCTTGTCGAAATCGAGTAGGCCGGACTGCCAGGAAAAGGTGCGTTCTATGTCACGGGTGGTGACTTTTTTTATGACTGCTTGGCGCTTTTCTCCGGATACGGCCAATTCTTGTCCCGCTTCAACTCGGCTAGGCCGCAACGAGCTGGAGCCTTGAAGCCCGAGCGGCTTTGCATTTTGGTTTTCTGCTGGTGTGAGCGGATCAGTCGTTTTTGGAACCTGATCGTAAGAGACAACGCCATCGGACACGGTGACGGTGAGGTTTTCATCAGTCCATCGAATCGCGAAAGCGGTTCCGATCGCCGTGACGAGCCGGTCTTCTATATAGACTTTGAAAGGCCGGTCTGGGTCATGCGCCACCTGGAAAAAGACCTCGCCTTTAAGAAGCCGGACGCGTCTCTGGCTAGAATCAAAATCAAGTTCGAGTTCGCTGTCCGTATTAATCTTGACAACAGAGCTGTCCGGGAGCGGAAGAACGCGAAACTCACCCACTTTCGTGCTGACAACAATCGGGTTCTGAGTTGAAGCCGTGGTCCACAATTCGTAAATAAACGGCGCGCCTGCTATGAAGAGAGCGGCTAACGACATGGCTATAGCGCCGGCCCAAGCAGCGGACCTGTGTTGCTTTTGGGTTCTGACAATTCCCAACCGCGTAGCCGATGCAGCTTTCAAGGCGGCAGCCATGTTCGTGAGGCTATTGACCTCAAGAGACAATTGGGCCAGCTCATGTATTTCGGCATAGTGTCGCGGGCTGCGCTTTACCCATTCTCGAAAAGCTGCGAGATCCTTTTGGGAAAGCGCACCGGTTTCCAATTGTGCGATCCACGCGCAGGCTTCAGCCCTAATGTCAGGCGAACCGTCAAATTGTTGTTCGTTAGTCATGGCGCTTTACCGGTTTTGTCAGCGGGGTTGTAAATGTGACTTTCCCTGCGGAGGTGTTATTTCCGGGAGAAAGTTCGGCCCTCATGAAATCACTACAGCGCTTTAGCCCAGTCGCGGCGTGTTTTTCGGTGGTGCTGATGGAGATGCCGAGCTTGCTAGAAATCTCTTTGTGCGAGTAGCCGTACACTTTTTTCAAGACAAAGACTTGTTGACACTGGGCGGGCAGACTTGCGACGGCTTCCCAAAATAATAGCATGCGCTGGTTGCTATCAACCTGGTCGTCAGGAAGCGGTTCCTCGGACTTATCCGTTCCCGGCGCAAAATCTTCGATAAAATCTAAAACAGATCGCGACTTCCGGTCCAATTCGTCTCGAACAAGGTTTCGCGCGATCATAAAAAGATATGCTCTGGGCTCTTGAATTTTTCGAAGCCTTTCAGCTTGCAGCGCACGCAATATGGTCTCTTGAGTGATATCGTCCACGTCATGCGGACTCGACGTAAAGCGATGAAGATATCTGCGCAACGCCAATTCCGTTTCCTGATAGACGGCGAAAATCTTGCTTGCGCTATGTTTCGCCGGCTTTTCCGATTTTTTCTTTCGCGTCATGTCACGGAGCGTTTAGACTTATCATGGTTAAGACGGTTCGGTGCGGCGCCGCCAATAGGCAAGTACCGCTTGTGGTGACGCGCAGCGCACCTTTTCCGATAGGCGGAGAATGGCTAGCCGCGCTTCAAGTATTTAGACGGATCAGACCGAAAAATCTGCCATAAGGTTTTCGCAAATATACTGCGCCAACGGGTGACAATTGTGCGCCGCGGCGACGTCAGTAGTACGCATTGTCATTTAAATCGTTGTTATTGAAGCAAAAATAATACAAAGAGCAATCGTCGCGTATGTATTTGGGGCGGGACGCCACGCCGGATCGCAGGGCGCTATTTCATGGAATAAAGGGCGCGGCGAGTTCCGCCGCGCCCTCTTTCGCGGTCAATTATGCACGATAGACGACGTTGCCTCCGACGATCGTAGCAGCAGTTTCGATGCTATAAATCTCTTCTGCACTCTTTCCGGCAGGGTTTGCCGTCAGGACAGCGAAGTCGCCGAATTTTCCAACCTCGATTGTTCCCTTCTCGTGTGCTTCGAAACTGTTGTGGGCTGGATCGATAGTCCATTGCCGCAGTCCTTGTTCGAAGGTCAGGGTTTCGCCTGGAAGCGCTGATCCGCCGTTATCGATGTCAACCATGGCGTTCGCAATGCCCCGCATCGGGTGGTAATGCCCGCCTGGCCCCGCGGCGTCCAACACGAGGATCGAAATTCCTTGTTCCGCCATGGTTTTATGGCGGTGTGCGCGATAAAATGCAGCTCCCACAGGAGAGCCTTTGCCAGTAATTCCCAAGGTGATGCCGGCTTTTTTTATGCGATGCAGTGTCTTCTCATCGCTTGGTGTGTAGTGGTCAATGCGATGTCTCAGGGCGGCCGGCGCGACTTGTTGGGCGCGCTCAATACATTCGATCGCAAGCAACAACGCTTCAGGCGCTACGGCGTGCAAAATCGCCTGGAGGCCGCCCCGCTGGCACTCAATCATGGTTTCCGTGAGCTGCTCTTTCGTCCATTTGATGTCGTCAATTTTATTGCCGAATGGGTCCCGGTTAATGCCGTCAGTGAAAAACTTTACGCCTCCGAATTTCAGCATGTCGTTGCCGAAGCCTGTGCGCCATCCCACTTTGGTTATGTTTGCAAGGGCTACAGAGTGGGGGACGATTGGACTGACCCGCATGCGCGCCGGGAGCAGCCCCTCCCAGTGAAGTTGCTGCATAGCCGAAAATTGTTCAGGCGATTGATTCGGCAGGGTCGTCATAGTCGTTAGACCCTTCGACAGGAACCAGTCTTTGAAATGCTTCTTGAGCGAGTCCTTGTATTGCTCCACCGTGTAGGCTGGCCTGTAATCCCACATCTCGGTCATGATGCCCGTCGGCACGCCATCATCTCCGCGGTCGACAAAACTGCCCACCCGCTTCGAGCCGTCGCTCCAGACCGCCTTGTCGGGCGTGTCGCTATTCCAATAGCCGGTTTCTTTGAGTGCGAATGTATTTAGAACGCTCACATGAACGCCCATGATCATCATAATCGGATGCTGGTCTGAAGCTTTGTCGAGGTCTTCTCGCTTGATCCAACGTTTTTCTGCGATGTTATCAGGGAAAGCTCCGTATGATGGCGGCTGCACGATGATCCATTCGCCTTTGGGCGTTTGGCGCGCCATCTGTTTGAGCTTGGAGATGATTTGATCGATGCTTTCCAGACCTTGGAGTTGGAGTTGATAATCTCCGACCACGCAACTGTCTGTCACGTGACAATGGTGATCCACAAATCCGGGCACCACGGTGGCGCCGTTAGCATCAAAGATTTCTGCGCCGCGCGCCTCCTTTGATATTTCTTTGAACTTTCCGACCGCCGTGATGCGGCCATTACGGACCAGCGCCGCCTCCGCAGTCGGCTGTTTTTTGTTCAGTGTCATGATGTTGGCGTTGACAAGCGCGAGCGTCCCGCGACCCGTAACGAGCGGATTTTCAAACCCATTGTCCATTGGTGTTTCTTTGGCGATCGCGTCCGAAGCTCCTGGGCCCGCCAACAGTCCGACCCCGCCCAATCCAGCGGCACCAATCAAATTCCGGCGATTCAACGACATAATGTACCTCTCTAACCTTTCATGGCGCCTTGAAGGCTGTTGTGACTGAACTCCGACAACTTAATAGCGGTGACGCATTGGCACCATGTTTGATTATTTCTCACCATATTGCTTTTTGACTGATGGCAGCCAAATTGCTCAGTGCCGGTCAACCATTTTTAAATTGCATCCGCCACAGCGTATTACTATGCTTCATAGCATAATTTGATCAAGGAGAAACGGCGATATGCGGCGACACGAATTTGTTTACACTTTCATCTTCGCAGTTGCGGCGAGCAGTTTTTTTGTTTGCAGCGCAGTTTCGCCTGCCGCTGCCGACGACGTGACGTTCGGGAAGTCATCGGAAAGTGTTGATAGTCCGTCGCAGACAGTTATTGATCTGCGTAGAAACCTCCTAAACCCGGAGGTGGAGGCGCTGTTTTTCCATAGTATGAACGAAATCTTCGAGACTAGGAACGTCGCGGCAGGGACGTCGAAATGGCGCTTGTCGCGCTCTAACGGGGTGTTGCCGGATTACGAATTTGGCGGTGAGAGCTTTGAATACGCAGACTTCGCCGAGCGCACAAAGACGAACGCGTTTCTCGTCATCCGCGACGGAAAGATCGCATTTGAAGATTACAGAAACTACACCTCCGAAACAGAACGATTTTCGTCATTCTCTATGGCGAAGTCAATTGTCTCTATTTTGATTGGCGCGGCGATCGATAAAGGCTTCATCAGTTCGGTCGACGATGTCGTCGAAGCGTATGTGCCGGAGCTGAAGGGCACTGGGTATGAGGGTGTCAGCCTACGTCATGTGCTACAGATGCGTTCGGGCGTTGATTACGAGGAGCGATACGATTTTGGAGAAAAGCCAAGTCTAGCGGCGCAGATCCATGAAATGGCGATTGTTCAAAACGAAGAGCGTTTTACGGATCGTGCTCAGGGTTTAACGCGGAAAACAGAGCCAGGGACCCAATTTAACTACGCGACCATGGATACTGCGGTTTTAGGGCGTGTGCTGGAGAGCGCGGTCGATAAGCCCTTAGCAGAAATAACTTCCGAATGGTTGTGGCGGCCCGCCGGTATGGAACGTGACGGTTACTGGATCGCTGACGGACCTGATGGAATAGGGCGCGCTCTTGCCGGTATGGGTTTCAATGCAACCCTTCGGGATTACGGCAGGATAGGCCAGATGATGTTGAACGAAGGGAAAGCTCGCGGTCGCACGATAATCTCTGAAGACTGGGTGCTCGAATCGACGTCCATCAAACCTTTCTCTGCTGATCAAGCGGAAGAAGCTGGCGGATATGGCTATCAATGGTGGAAGCTCGACACGCTGCCAGGAGCATTCGCCGCTGTTGGTCTTGCAGGGCAGTATATTTATGTGCATCCGGCAAGTAGCACTGTGATCGTGAAGCTCAGTTATTATCCGATCGAAAAGTCTGACACTCTAACCAGAGAATCTATGACTTTTTTTGAGGCGATTGCCTCTTCGGACCTTCAATAAGCGGCGCTTCAATCCGGCGCCTAACCTTTCGTGCGGGAGTTTAGGTTCGGTGAATTTGGAAACGGCGCTCAAACGAGCGCAAAAAAGGGTTAAAATATGGGTATAACACGCAGGATCGCTTTAGGGGCTATTGGCGCAGGGGTGCCGCTGGCCACTGTGGCCGCAACGTCGGCAACGGCTTCTTCGAAAGAGGAAAGCCCCAGGACATATGATCCGGTTAAGCTGGAATGGGTTATGAGTCTTATTCCGGTCTGTACGGGTTCTGAGTCGTTTGGGCCCGAAAAAGACGCGACAGCGGCGGACGGCGGGCGGGGACGCGTATGGCCGATAGTTGGCGGGAAGTTTTGGGGTAAAGGCATCAAGGGTGACGTGATTCCGGGCGGCGGCGACTTTCCGGTTATCCGTCCCGATGGGGTTGTCGTCATCGACGCGCTTTATAGGCTCAGGACGGATGACGACTACCAGATCATTATCCACAATAAGGGCCTATATTATCCTGAAGAGGAGATTTATCGCCTCTCGCCGTCATTCAATGTTTCCGGTAAAAAATACGCTTGGCTTCGCGAATCCATTTTCGTCGCAAATCTAGTAGTTCCAGTACCGGAAGAAATGAAAATTTCCATGGGTGAGAACGAAAATGATCGTTTGATTGAAGTCTTTAGGGTTTGCTGAGCTTACTGATTTCAATGCAAAGTGTGTGCGGGTGTCAAAGTTCTCTGCGAAGAGAGAGGCTTTCGGCTAAAAAGTCGGTGGGGTGGACGCTGTGATTAGTTCGCAGGCTGTCTCACCTTCATTGCGGAAAGAGTGCGGCTTGTCGCTTTTGAAATAATAGGCGTCGCCGGCCTTCAGAGTCTTCTTGTTTCCAGACACTTCAACAACAAGTTCGCCGCGGATAATAAAGCCGCACTCTTCCCCGTGGTGAGTAAGGGGGTGTCGGCCTGTGTCGGCGCCAGGTTCATACCGTTCCCACAACAATTGAATTGCCTTGTCCGCCAAAGACCGCCCGACCTGAGCATAAGTCACGCGCCCCTTTGAGATCTCAGTAAGTTCCTGGCGCGAAAAGAAAATTTTCTCGTCCTCGAGCACTTCGCTGTCATCAAAAAATTCCGAGAGAGAGACAGGCAAACCGCTTAAAACTTTCCGCAGCGTTCCGATTGTCGGGTTCAAACGCCCGGACTCAATTTGGGACACCGTAGCATTCGCGACGCCCGACCTTTTCGCCAATTGCCGTTGTGAAAAACCAAATGACGCACGGATATGGGCAAGCCTTTTGCCGACTTCGCGGTCCTCAAATTCATGATTTCCGTCGTTCACAGTGGTTTAACATTCCTGCGGCTGGGTGTTTTTGATGTTGAACAGTCTTACACAGAAAACCTCATAATTTCAACGGAATAACAATTCAAGAAAACGCGTTGCCACGCACTCTGAAGGGAAGTTAGCGTTCCAGGGTCATCGGTACTGATACGGAAATTATGAGCAACGCGATTTTAGAATCCTATTGGATGCCGTTTACAGCCAACCAGGACTACAAGCGTAGACCTCGGATTCTGACGCGCGCCGAAGGTCACTATTATTGGTCCGAAGACCGCCGTCGCATTTATGACAGCTTTTCCGGTCTGTGGACTAACGGAATTGGCCACTGTCACCCGAAAATTGTCGAGGCGGTGCAGCGTCAAGCCGCCGAGTTGGACTATGCTATGACATTCCAGATGGGGCACCCTGGAATATTTGAGCTGTCTAGTCGTCTGAAAGAGATTTCCCCCGCCGGCTTGGATTATTCGTTCTTCGTGAACTCCGGTTCTGAGGCTGCAGACACGGCGCTGAAGATTGCGCTCGCCTACCATCGCGCCAAGGGAGACGTTGCGCGCACACGCTTTGTGGGGCGGGAACGCGGTTATCACGGCGTCAACTTCGGTGGAATGTCGGTCGGAGGCATTACGGCCAATCGCAAGACATTCAGCGCCTGTCTATTGCCTGGG